>NZ_VMMV01000020.1:0-30142 GCF_013277375.1 Streptococcus sp. 3613 | reverse complement strand
TTATGGTATAAATAGTACACGTCTTCCTAATCCCTTGAAATCAGTGGGTTTCTAGCATGTCAACCAAAAGTGAATACGAGATTGAATACGACTCTACTTTTAGCTGGAGCGGACGAAATCCATGAGCTGCTCAACGACTTCAAAACGTTGATTATCATTGATGTGGGTATACATATCAAGGGTCGTTTGAACATTGTTATGACCTAATCTGTCTGAAATGATTTTGGCTGTAACACCTGCTTCAAATAGGAGAGAAGCGTGTGTGTGCCTGAAACCGTGAGGAGTGATTTTTTTGACATCTTTATGTTCACAAAAGAATCTTTTAAGTCTCTCTTTAACAGCTGAAGGAGAAATCCATCCTCCGAAACTATTCGTAAAAATATAATTTGAATCATGTTTGTAAGGCACACTAGCCCGAAAATATTCTTTTATCTGCTGACGCTTCCAGAATTTCAATACATTCAGAGTTTCATCATCTAAGGTGATCACTCTCTTACTCTTTTTGGTTTTAGGGTCCTGAACAGTTTGTTTTTTATTAACAACGACAGCCGTACGAGAAATATCCAATCGTTTATTTTCAAAATCAACATCTGACCAGATGAGTCCGATAGCTTCTCCAGTCCTTAAACCAGTAAAAGCTAGTAAGTGATAAAAGGTATACTCTACAGGCTTACAATCTACTCTGCAAACTTTAAGAAATTCCGTTAGCTCCTGTTTTGTATAGTAGTTTTCTTTGGTCTTCAATGGCCTATTTTTAGGCTTGATAATCTTGTCTAAGGGATTTGACTTAATAATGTCAATAGAAGTGGCATACTTGAAAATACGGCTGATGACAGAGTAGTAATTGACATAGAGGATATAGCGATTACTTAACTGGATAGCAACCTTTTGACAATAAGCTACACTGATCTGCTGGATTTTCATATCTGTAAAATACAAGTCAATCATAACATCAAGTTTTTTCTTAACGTTCTGATAGGTTGTTGGTTTCACAGTGCTCTTATAGCTATCAAGCCATAACTCAGCGACTTCAGCGAAAGTAGGGTTCTGGAAATCTTCATTGTTTGAAAAACCATTTTCTTCAACGTCTAAGAGAAGGTCACGTTCGGCAGCCTTTGCCTCCTTTATGGTTTTAAAACCACGCCGTGTTGTGCGTTTTTCTTTTCCAGTAGCAGGGTCTATGCCCAGATATGTTTGAAAGAGATATCTAGTCTCTCCTTTTTTTGTAATGTATTTTTTTATCATAAAAAGTCCTTTCTTTTCGATTGCTTGCCCGCATAGTTGAAAAGGTGTAGAACTTATGATAAACTATAGTTGTATTTTTTTATCATCCTTTCCATTGCTTGCTAGATGGAAAGTTAAATCCTCACACTCAAAGTTTGGCGATGGCGAGTGTGAGTTTTTTTGTTTTTAATTCAACAAAAAACGGTAACTAAATTTATAGTTACCGTTTCTGCGTGGCAGCTTGTGCCAACCAGATTATTTGCACTAGGATTTCTCCTAGGTTAGTAACTATATATTATCAAATATATATCATTTTGTCAAAAATGGAAAGTTGAGTCCTCACACTGAAAGTTTGCCGTTGGAGATTGTGGGGATTTTTTTATTTTCTATTTTTTAAATATATTTTTTATAGCATGCCACAGGTATCTCCAACGGTAATTTTTGTGAAAATTACGATGCCTTTGTAAATCTGTTTTTAAAACATCTTTTGGATATCCCATTTCGCTGGCTAAAACTAGCCAATCTGAGGGGTATGATGCGTCATGCTCCTTTATAGAATAGAGACATAGTTCTAATAAGTTAAAGCCTTCTTTGTTATCAAATAAGGCTAAAGAATGGAAGAAAGTATATAGATCTCTTTGCCCTTTACCATTTCGGTAATCAGCCGGTGTTATCTTTATTTGGTTATGAAACTTTTTGTGGTAACTTAGACTCGCACTTGCTTTATAATTAAACATGCGTCCGCCATGAGCAGCACGATTTCTGAATGCTAATATTAAATCTAGTATTTCTATAAATAAAGTTTTATCTGCTGGTGTTAGTTGAGAGCTAGAAAGACCTGTACAAAGAGAAATAATCTTGTCTTTTTGTGGACCTTTTAGGATTTTAATAAAATTGGTGATATTTCCTAGTGTTGTTTCTTTAAAAAGTATCCATGGAGGTATGTGCTTATGTTTGATTCGATAAGAGTTTAAAGGCTCTACAGGTCTATTGGCTGCGATGTCTTTAAGCATATCCAGAAGAAAATCTCTTTGATATTTTTTGTGTTTACGTTGAAATTTCCCTTTATTATAATTTTTTCTATCTAGATAATCTGATTCTAAAATACCAAAATCTTCTGCTAGAGTATAAGCTAGGGCTGTTCTTAGAGATAACTCTACTTCCAAAGTCGCTTGCATGAGCAAACTTCTGATTTGTTTGTCAAGATTATAAAGTGAAACAAGGTGTTCAAATGTTTCCTTTTTTAAAAATGTTTCAACTTTTTTGGATGAATCAAGTAAAAAAATCTTGTATCCATTTACTATTTCGTAATAACCGTAGTTTCTGAGAGCAAAGTTAGCTGCTTTTCTATCTAAAATAGTTAAGTTTCTATTTTCTAATATTTTAATTTGTTTATTAAAATCGGAAAAAGGTTTCATTTTTTCTCCTATAAAGCACGAAAGAGCCTCAATAAGTATTGAGACTCTTTCGGTAGGATGCATCGGGCATCCGGACCAATTCGTATAAATACATTATAGAGTCTTTTGATATTTTTGTCAAGCAATTATTTCCATTTTGGAAACAGTTGGTTTCATTCCCCTCTATACACCCCGATAACTGCATAAATCTTGATGTGCGTGTCTTCGGCTGGTGGGAAGTCTAGGATGATGTCTTCGTACTTGTCATTGAGTGATACGAGGCGTAAGCGTCCGTTTTCGGTATAGATCTTCTTAAAGTAAGAACGGTCTCCGTATGCGATAACTGCTAGGTCTCCGTTGTAGGTAGTCAGTCCTTTGTCTACTAAATAGAGAATGTCTCCGTCTTGGTAGTCAGGTTGCATGGAGTCTCCGCTTACCTTAGTCGCAATATCGTGGCGTGGTGGTTGCTCGTCAACCTCTATAGTCTCTCTATCTGTATCGTCGTAACCGAATCCATAGTTAAATCCAGAAGCTGCTGCCGTCTCAGATACAACCTCAACTTGATAGAAGCTGATAACTTCCGACACTTCGTTTACCTTCGTTTCTTCTTCGTTTTGCTCTGTGTACATCTCGCTGTTTGCTTTTTGGCTCTTCAGAAGCTCCTCAGAAGTCCGTAGGACGATTTTTTTATTATCTGGGGTTAATTGTACCACCTTGTCCGTTATCTGCTGTGTGAGCAAATCTGGGGACGCTGTGGTATTTATATCTTTACCGTGTAGAATATAATCTGTTGTTGTGTTGAAAAGTTTTGCTAATTTCACTAATTTAGCACCAGTTGGCAAATTTTTTCCATTTTCCCATTTCGAGACCGTTGTATCTGATTTATACCCTAAGTAATCAGCTACTTCTGTTTGTTCTAAATTATTTGCTAAACGTAATTCTCTAATTCTATAAGATATTTCTTGTATGTTTTCCATTTGTTTTACCTCTTTTTCTCAACTATATTCTATAATATATTTGAGAAATTATCAAGTACAGTATAGAAAAAATCAAAAAAATTGAAAAAATCTCAAGTAAACTATTGACACTTGAGAAAAAATCAAGTATAATTAAATCATGGTTGAGGTAATCAACTAAATAAAACAAGGAGGAAAGACATGCTAAGTCGTAAGATGAAGCGGACAAAGAAATCCAGGCGACATAAAAAGCCTTGGAGCAATGAGTCCAAGGCAATCATCATCTCAGCATTGATACCAGCAATAGTTGAGATTATCAAATATCTCTTAGCTCTAGTTAAAGACTAAGGGAGAGGGGGAGGGGCGTAAGCCCCAAAACCCTATTTGATAATACGATTATAGCATGTCTTTTAGAAAAATGAAAGCAGAAGATAAAAAAATAGGACGCTGGAAATATAGGCTTGGTTGGTTGGTTGTTGCACTTATCTGGGCATTATTTATCTGGCATTGGTTCTTTTAGTGACTGCTAGAAAGGAGGTACTAAGTTGCCTAAACCAACAATAACAATAGCAGAAATTCGTGCAAAGAATGGGAAATTATCTCAAGAGGCATTTGGCGCAAGTATAGGCGTCAGCGCACAAACAGTTGGATCATGGGAAAAAGATATTTATAAAATTAAGCCAAAACATCTTTTAAAAATTTATGAGAAATATGGCGTAAGCTCCAAAGATTTACTAGGAGCTTAATTTTAAAAAAACAACTTGAGAAATTCTCATGTACATCTAACAAAAGTCAAAAAGGTCAAACTTTTTCAAAATCGATAGAATTAATTCTATCAAAACTGTTGACAAGTACCAACAGTTTTGAAAAGACCTATTAGTAGAAAGGAAAAAGTCAATGTATGGAGCGAAAATGAGGGAGCTGAGAACGGCTCAAAAGCTGGGCTTGCGTGAGCTTGCCAAGCGAACCTTGATAGACTACACGACCTTGTCACGAATCGAGAACGACCTGAAGGCAGTGACGCTGTCGCAGGCGGTGGTCATCGCCAAGGCGCTAGGGTGTAGGGTGGAAGATATGTTGTAGGAGGAAATACTATGAACAACGCAGCGCAAAAAGTAACACGGATTGACAGAGATGCCTGGGAGATCGCTACGGAGCTGGCGAACGAATACGGAGTATCTATTTGTCACATCATCAGCGAGAGCGTCCGCTACTGTGCAGAGAATGCCGAATTTAAGGAGATGGACGTTGTCGTTAAACGATTGGTAGTCGGCAGTAAGGTGCTGGAGTAGGAGGGTGGAGATGGAAGTTTTTCTTTATGTGGTCATTGTATCAGCTATTACTTCATTTTTGGTGACGGTAATGCTATTGCGAGGATATTCGAATAGATTGACCGAAATGCTTGAGAATTTTTTTGACAATGAATTGCAAGCACGAAAAGAGATACAAAAACTTACTTTAGATACAATGGATAGAATTGCTAACAAAAAAATTCACTAATAGGAGGGGAAGATGGGAGAACTAGTATGGTTTTACTTTGTTGTCATAATCAATCTTATTATTGGTTTAGCCACATACTACGCTAGCAAAAGAGATAGAAAAAAGCGCATCAACGAGTATAAAAAAATACAAGATGATGAGCTGGAAAGAATTAGAAATAAATTTAATTTATGATTTTTTAGAAGTCTTTACTTAGAAAGGAACATTATGAACGAATTAAAAATAAGAGAAGATGGTATTTATTTGAATAACCAAAAATTAAAAGGTGTGCAAGCAATCAAAACAAAAAGCACGGTTGAAAGCCACCATGCTACTGTCTACTTAAAATTTATTGCCAAGCTGATTTGAAATGAGGTTGGTAATAACTTGTGATGAAATATCTTTAAGGACATCCAGTGAAAAAGAACCAACATTCTTTGCTATATCTTTTGTTCGATTCCAATTGGTATCTTGGCGAATATCATTGATGAACTGATGACCATAAGGAGATAAATCTTGAATTGAGAAACCACCAAAATAATGTTGTACGTCGAGAAATAAGCCACTATGTTCACATTGTCTGACATGATAAAGTAGCTCTTCTTGTGAATATTTTGGAACAAGTTTTTCATATAGTTTATCCTCTGAGACATCATTGGAGTATGTTGAATACTCTTCAACAACAAAAAGGATATCACGGACACAATCAGGATTTAATTTCATCAGAATTACCTCGTTTTATTTTGATTATACCACATTTGAAAGGAACATTATGAACGAAATTTTTAATTTTCACGGGCAGGAAGTCCGTACTTTGACAATTGATGACGAGCCTTGGTTTGTCGGGAAGGATGTAGCGGATATCTTAGGATATGCTAAACCTCTGGACGCAATTTCTCGGCACGTTGATGAAGATGACTCCGTGAAATACGGACTCACCGATAATCTAGGACGAACACAAAATACTATTATCATCAACGAATCTGGTCTCTACTCTCTTATCTTATCCAGCAAGTTGCCTCAAGCTAAGGAGTTCAAGCGCTGGGTGACATCAGAGGTCTTGCCAGCTATTCGTAAGCAGGGTGGTTTCATTCGCGAGGATTTGGACGAGGATGCTTTTATCGCTCTCTTCACTGGCCAGAAGAAATTGCGTGAGCAACAGACTAGCATGTTGGAAGATATCGACTACCTCAAGAGTGAGCAACCGATTCATCCAAGCTATGCTCAGTCGCTCCTGAAGAAGCGTAAGGCTAGGGTTGTGGCTTGCCTGGGTGGCATTGATAGCCCAGCTTACGCGGATAAGATTTTTGCTCAGTCGGTATTTAGACAAGCTGAGATTGACTTTAAAGACCACTTCAACATTAGTCGCTATGACTTGCTACCCAAGAAGCATGCGGATGCCGCTCTAGCTTACTGGATGACGTGGGAGCCAAGCACCAATACCAAGATGAAAATCATGGAACTGAACGCATTTAGTCAAGCGTAGGGAGGGAAAGAAAATGAGACCAAGACGATATCCGTATAGTGGGAAAAGAAAAAAGCAATCTGATAGACAGATCGCTAAGTTAAAAAGAGATATTGATGTAAATCGTACAAATATATCATCTTTAAAATTCGTTATAGAAACTTTAAGTAACCATCAGATTGCTAAGTTAAAAAGAGATATTGATGTAAATCGTACAAATATATCATCTTTAAAATTCGTTATAGAAACTTTAAGTAACCATCAGAATTATCGATAACTTGATAACCTTGAGCAGTTGCTTCTTCGATAATTTCAGTTTTAGACATTTCAAAATCAGATAACTGAATTACTGCGCTAGGTTTATCAGTAGTCGACTCTGAAAAATTAGATAATAGAATATTATCGAGATTTTCCCAGGTTAGTTTCTTAACAACGTGGTTTGGCTTATGGCTAAGCTTACTCATTTTTTGAACCTCCTTTCTGTTAAATTTTTGACTAAAACGGGAGAGATATTAGTCAAGAGTATTATAGCAATTTAGGAGGATATTACATCAGTCTCAAGACCGATATAGGAGGTTAAATGGAAGACAAAATCATCGAACTTGCTGATTACTTCATCAGCGAATCTACAACATACAGAGAAGCTAAAATAGCGTGTGAGAAGCTATTTAGACAAGTCAGCCATGAGATAGAACTCAGAGCGCTGGAAAGTAAAACAGTTTGACAACAACGCAAAAAAGCACCTGACGGCAATCAGGCGCATACTAAAATAATCAAAATCATTATATCACAAAAATGCTTGCCCGCATAGTTGAGAGGATGTAAAAAATGGAAGGTATAACGTTACAATTACGATTGGACGGCGAAAGTGCTGAATTGTTCACCAATCAATTACTGGCTTTTGCTGAAAAGCAGGTCAAGGAGCAGTTAGAGAATGATCGTATGCCAATCAATCAACAGGCTTTGATGAAGAAGTTTGGCTTTACTCATGCCTATATTAAGAAATTAGAACGTAAAGGGTTAAGATTTCGTAAGCAAGGAAAAGATATTATGTACGATGTCAATGATGTTTATGAAATTTTGGAATTAGAGAAAGAAGTACGAAAATTAAGAGCATAAGGAGATAAAAATGTTTGAACCACCGATTTTAGACCAGCTTATGGGTGTTGGAGCTTTGCTGATTGGATTTGCAGGGGCTTATCGTCACATCAAATTGCAAGAGGAGCGTAAGGAAAAAGAAAGACGAGAAGAGCAAGAATTTGCGTCTATGATTATCCAAGTGCGTAATCATGCATACGAACGTGGTAGAGAGGACAAATGGCAAGAAATTCGTAAGAATATTCGTAGAGAGTTCAAGGGTTTCACCTACGACAACGAACCGCCTGTAGGATTGCGCCCTGAGCCTCTAGCCTTGCCAGATCCGAAACAGTCTGCAATCAGACTTTTGTAATGATGAGGTCAAGAAATGGAAGAATTGATTGAATCGCTGGATAACCTGATTATGATTGTTAAAGAACTGGAAGGAAGGGAATCAACTTCAAGACATTTTATTACGATATGGGAAAACGATTATAAAAATCTATTACTAGTCAAAGAATACCTAACAGACTATAAAAAACTAGCTAAGGACTATCGTGATGTGGAGCTTAAAAATAAGCTGCTAAAGATTGAAAAAATGGAGCTGGAAGGCAGGTACATCTATGAGGATATGCGAATGAAGTATCGCGCTAACCGTAGGAAGTGGGGTGCTAGGTATGTCTGAAATTAAGTGGATAAAAATCACAACCGATATTTTTGACGATGAAAAGATTTGCCTGATTGATGCCTTGCCTGATCCTGATGCCATCTTAGTGATATGGTTCAAGATTTTGACACTTGCTGGAAAACATAACAGTAATGGTTTGTTGATGATGACTGATAAGGTTCACTATACAGATGAAATGTTAGCTACTATTTTTCGTAGACCATTGAATACAGTAAGAATGGCTATTGGAGTTTTTGAACAGTTTGGGATGATTGAGATTATCGATGGTATTATTAGCTTGCCAAATTGGGAAAAACATCAAAACGTTGACGGAATGGAGAAAATAAAGGAACAGACACGCAACCGTGTAGCCAAATACCGTAAAAAACAGAAAAATCTTGCTCTTGGTAACGTTACAGGTAACGTTACAGTAACGGACGGTAACGCACTAGAAGAAGATAAAGATAAGAATAAGAATAGATTAGATAAAGATAAGAATAAGAAAAGAATAACTACTACTACTAGTAGTGGTGGTCAAGAAAATATCTTAGAACTTTTTCAATCTGAATTTCGTAGGCTCTTATCTGGATTTGAAATTGAAGAAATCAACCATCTCCTAAATGAGAATGATGTGGATTTGGTGAAAGAAGCATTGAAGACTGCTATTAACTCAGGAAAGCCGAACATCAAATATATTGGTGGGATTTTAAGAAATTGGCAGATGAACAATGTTACCACTGTTGAGCAGGTTCGTCAATCAGAGAAAAAGAATAAGGATAAGAAAGAAGAACAGGAGGCCAAGGACGAATGGGGATACTAGAACTAATTGAACAATTCGAGATTGACTATTATCCGTTAAGCTACGAGAAGAAAACTCTTTTAGCAGACCAACCAATTCATCAAGTGGTTGCATGCTTGTCTGAAATGGCTAGCTGGCATGAATGTGGAGGTCGTCTGTCATGGTAGACAATGTGTTTGAGGAGATTGCCTTATCTTATCACAGGAATACAGAACAACAAGATGAGTTTTGCGAAAAGCATAACATTCCTTTGATAAAGATATTGCGGACTGAGAGTGTTGTATGCCGCATGTGTGAATCTGAGCGGATCCATGAGGAGAATCAAGCAAGAGTGAATGAACTGGCCGACGCTGAGAATGAGCGAGAGAGGAAATACTATCTTGAGAAGTTTTCTCTTTATGATGAGGTTTTGAAAAATGCGACTTTGGACAACTTTGAGACACCCACTGAAAAAGAAGCGGAAAAGCTAGCTTTTGCAAAGAGGATTTGTCGTGAGTGGTCTGAGGGGGCTAGGAACAACATCGTGTTACAAGGAGAAGCTGGAACTGGTAAGAGCCATTTGGCCTTTGCGATGGTTAAGGCTCTATCTGAGTACACGAAAGAGATTGCGATTTTTATCAATGTGACGGACTTGTTGATGAAGATTAAAGCTGATTTTAGTCAGGAAGAGTTCCTGGTCAATAAGATTGCTAGCGCTAAGTTCTTGGTTTTGGATGATTTGGGCATGGAGAAGGATAGCGAATGGTCGTTTACTATTCTCTACAATATCCTGAATAAGCGTTCAAATACAATCATTACCACCAATTTGATTTCTGCTGATATTCAGAAAAGATATGGCAGACCCTTTATGTCCAGACTGATGAAGGGTGTAGATAAAGACCATTTGATGGTTTTCAATGACTTGACAAACAAGCGGAAGCACTATTTTTAGAATGGAGGTGGCTGATGTTTATTTTAAAGCATGGGACAAGAGAGGATAAGCCGTTTCTGAGGTCCGCAGTTATTGGTGTGACTGGCTTGGACATTTCATGTTCTGAGGAGAAGAAAGCCATGCGGTTTGTTTCTCGTGGGGCAGCTGTACAGGTAGGCAAGGCATTGAGAGGATCTTTTGGGAACTTTTACCCTGTTGAGGTGGAGTGATGAAAGATATCAGAATACTAGATGCTTGCTGTGGCTCTCGAATGTTTTGGTTTGATAAAAATGAACCACACACAACATACATGGATAGACGTGAAGAGGAATTTGAGATTCACAAAAAGAAAATCAATGTTAAGCCAGACATTGTTGCAGATTTTCGAGATATGCCATTTGATGATGAAACATTCAACCTTGTTGTATTTGATCCACCACACCTTTTATGGGCTGGCCAGAAATCATTCATGCGTGCGCAATATGGACAACTAGACTTGTTGACTTGGAGATTAGATTTACAACAAGGTTTTGAAGAATGTTTTAGGGTTTTGAAAACAGGAGGAACACTTATTTTCAAGTGGTCTGATGCTCAAGTAAATGTTAAGGAAATTTTGGAATTAGTCCCACAACAACCACTTTTTGGGCAACAGCGTGGGACAACTCACTGGATGGCTTTTATGAAATTTTAGGAGGTATTGATGCTAAATCTTTACTTCGTCTACAACGGGCACTGCAAGTTTTACCTTGGGATGTTTGACAATGTCGATGATCTCATTGAGCAAATGGAAGATCATCAGTGGGCTTTCTCGGCTATCACTCAGCCAAGGTTTCAGAAGCACATTGGTCAGCGGACGACACGGTTTGACTATGGTGCGAAGGATTGTTACTATTTAGCAACTTTTTCAGGAGGATAAGAAAATGATTGAACTTATTAAAGAATTTGGCATGGCTATTCTATGGCTATTTCTCGGCTACTTAATCGGAGAACGTGCAGCAAGAAAGGACAAGAAAGATGATCAATAATGTTACGTTAGTGGGGCGCTTGACGAAAGACCCTGAATTAAAATATACGCCGTCGAATGTGGCGGTTGCTACCTTTACGCTGGCGGTCAATCGGAATTTCAAGGGAGCTAACGGCGAGCGAGAGGCGGACTTCATCAACTGTATGATGTGGCGCAAGCAGGCGGAGCTATTCGCAGAATGGTGCAAGAAGGGCAATCTGGTCGGTGTGACGGGTCGCATCCAGACAAGGAACTATGAGAATCAGGAGGGGCGCAGGGTCTATCTGACTGAGGTGGTCGCAGATGGTTTTGAGCGACTTGAAAAGCGTGATGATACTGCTAACCGTTCGAATATTGAGGAACAAATGCCAGGATACGCCCTTGAGGAAGATGATTTTCCGTTTTAGTGGGAGGTAAGAAATATGGTTGGAGTAACCTATCAGGAAATTCATCTCTTTGTTGAGTTTTTGAAAAAGCAGTATGGGCAAGGGCGTCCAGACTATATTGAAGCCCTGAACGACTTAGACGGTATGGCGGAAGTCTCCTATAGAGAAGCTATTGAAAGATTTTTAGACGATGAATTACGATAAACAGGTAGTAATCGAAGGACTGAAACGCACAATTGAGCAAAATGAAGAGAAGATAATCGAGTATTCGAAACCGTGCGATGCACGCAAGAGACGGATTAGAGCGCTGGAGCGCGATTTGTTGAAGAAAAAGAATAAAGAATTAAGAGGGAAAGTGGAGGAGTTGGAAGATGAAATATAAAGTGACAGAATACCATTCAGATTTTCAAGAAGAACAGACTGGCACTTGCGAATTGTGTTTTGGTACAGCGTGGGTTGAAAATGGTTCAATAACGGTTGAAGATGAAAATGGAACTGAAACAGAAATTTATTTAACTGTTTGGGATTGGGGCGATTACGACACAATCTACATTGATAATGTGGTTAATT
This sequence comes from Streptococcus sp. 3613, assembly GCF_013277375.1. Classification (NCBI taxonomy): domain Bacteria; kingdom Bacillati; phylum Bacillota; class Bacilli; order Lactobacillales; family Streptococcaceae; genus Streptococcus; species Streptococcus sp. 3613. The sequence goes on along the minus strand of NZ_VMMV01000020.1, from coordinate 18,209 downwards.
TCTCAGCTTGGTTGCAAGAAAGGGAAGTTGACCCAATCGTTGAAGAAACCGAACCTTGGTCGTGGTTGCATGAATTGGTAGAAAAATATAATGAGGAGTTGGAAGATGATGGAAGATTTAAAGCAAAAAGTTAATGCAGTATACAACTGGACGGTAGAAGACGGGAAGGCCAAACCTCCCAAGCAAGATTTACCACAAGCAGTGAAAGACCGGGTGGACTATTTTTGGGAAATGGCAGAAGATGGTATGACATTTATGGGAGCGATGGAATGCATCTTCGCTGATGAAAAGCCTACCGACTATGATTTGGGAGCTACTAAGGGTTGGTTGCCAAAATCTAAGGAGTTTGATGATTGGGTTGGCTATTCGCCAAGCATGGCTCAGGTAGTTATTGCAGTTTATTTGATTTATAGAGGAAACTAAGATGAATAAGCAGGAATTGATTAATGTCCCACGGATTTTGTTCCCTATCGGAACAGAGATTTTAATAAAAGGGAAGATAGTTGGCTTAAAGGTGCTTGCTGACAGGTTTGTTGAGAATATTGTTAAACTCGATTACGGCGAACAAATTATTGCTCCAAACGATGCGATTTATGTCAAGGACGAACCGCAACCAGTCAAAGTTCCGCAGTTTGTGGCTGAATTTATCACAGAACAGAAAAAACTGGGGCATACACTGTCCTACTCAATAGACGCAAGCATGTCTGACATAGTAGCAGAATGGTACTGGGATAATTCCGAACTTTTCGCACTAGCTTGGATTTTCGGCTACGAGGTCGAGAAAGAGAAGCGGTATCGGGTTAAGATTAAAGGGAATATTAAAGAAAATATGTTGGTTTATGGAGAACTTTTGGAAAGGTATTACTTTACAAAAAGCCTTAGTTTAGACAATGCTATATATTCCCACACCCGTAAAGAACTAGAAGACGCTGGTTTCGGCTGGGTATTCGATTGTCCAGGGATTGAGATTGAGGAGGTTGAGTGATGATTATCAAGAATTACAAATATGATTTTTCGAGTGGCAGAATACGCTACACAATTGATGTAGATGGCTATGAAACAGCTATGGAACATACAAAGACAGAATACGGAAGTGTCCAAAGAAATGATATTGATGATTTCTTGCTTTCAGTCGAGAATAACGACTTTCAAGAAGCTGAAATGGTTGAAGAATTTGTTGATTTTCAAAGCCATTTGCTTATGTATGGAATTGATTTTGAATTGAGAAATGGGGTGGAGTGATGAAGAAAATAACGTTTATCATAGGGTTAGGAGGCGAGCAAATAGAATTCAAAACAGATAGAGATGATTTTATCAATGAATTAAAATTTCGTTATGAAAACAAGCAACTTCTTGAAATCAATCTTGGTCCTGAGATTGTGTTGCTCAATCCCAGCAAGATCTTATTTGTTAAAATCAAGGAGGTAACAGATTGAAACGATTCATAGCTATCTGGATTCTGGTATCTGCTGGACTAAACATCTGGCAGATGGACAGGATTGCAGAACTAGAAAAGAAAAAGCCGATGGTTATCTACAAGGCGGATAACGCAGGTGCTGAGATTTTTGGTAAGGTCGTCGAGAAAGGACGACATGGAAAATTATACACGCTTACGATTAGTGATTACGGTGTGTTCGTGGTTACGAAGGACGTGTATGAGAAAGTGAAAGTTGGGGATGAGGTGATGTTATGATACCAAAATTTAGAGCGTGGGATAGACTGCGAAAAGAAATGAATTACAAAGTCATGGTAGGCAATTGTGACACAGATGATGAAAACTGGACTTGTCCTATCATTTGGATTGAATATAGAAAAAAGTGGTTACATTTTGATGATTATGAATGTATCATGCAATCAACAGGACTCAAGGATAAGAACGACAAAGAGGTCTTTATCGGAGATATTATAAAATGTACAAAAGGATGCGCTCACGAAGTCTATATAGAAAAAGAATATGGCGGTACGTATTTCGGAGGAATGCCAGCTGTATACCTAAAAGGATTGGGAGAAGGATATGCGTGGACTGAAGACGAGGAAATCATCGGCAACATCTACGAAAACCCAGAGCTTTTGGAGGATAAATAATGAACCCAGAAATAATTGACAATATAAATAAACCAAGCCACTACCAAGGTTGGTATGGTATGGAATCCATCGATGCTTTAAGGAACTTCATGACAGACGAACAGTTGAAAGGTTTTTTATGGGGAACAGTTTGAAGTACATACTACGACACCAAAAGAAAAACGGCCTTGAAGACCTGAAGAAAGCACGCAAGAACCTTGATTGGCTGATTGAGGAGATGGAACATGAGTGAATACGCGTTATATCAAGGCGACGTGTTCATAACATTGGGAACTCTTGCGGAAATCAGTAAAGAAACAGGTATTGCTGAAAGGATGTTAAAGTATTACACTTTTGCATCCACGCAAAGAAGAAATCCAAATGGTAGAGCTGTCGTAAAGATCGAGGTGGATGATGAATGATAAATTAAATCCAAGACAAGCAAGTAGGTTTGCTTTCTTGCTAAAGCAAAAACGTAAGGAAAGGAAGTTGTCACAAGAAAAGTTAGCAGCTAAACTAGGCTATAGTCGCTACCTAATTGCTCAATGGGAGAAGGAGGAAAGTGTACCGAATATTTATAATGTAGAAGATATCTGTACTTACTTTGCTTTTCCTGCTGATATTATTCTCGGGAGTAGGGCATGAAAAAAAGCCAGCACACGGCTGACCTTCATGGTATGGTTTCGCATAACTATTATATCATGAGGAGGAGTTCGTGTGCAAATAGAGTTATTGGATATCATCGATGAAAAGAAAACCAGAAAGGAAGCTATCAAAGTCCTTAAAAAATACAGTCGTCTGAGACGGATAGCTGGAGAAGAATACGCCCCCAAAATAACAATATCCTACTCACTTGAACCAAGGTCATCAAGTGGCCAGACAAGTAAGCAGGTAGAAAGTATGGTTGTGCGTAGAGTGTCTGCTCAGCAGGATTTAGAACTAATCGCTAAAGCAATCAACAATCTTTCCGATATGGAATACACACGTATCCTAATCGAACGATATTGCAGGAAGAAAAGGAGGGAAGACTACAGCATCTACTCAGAACTAGGCTACTCATCTAGTGAGTATTATCGGATATTAAACAAAGCTCTACTAGAGTTCGCGGAGTCCTATCAAGCAAGCAATCTTTTGGTTTACAAGTGATTTCTGGGAAAATCTTGGGAAAAATCTGGGAAAATCTTGGGAGAATTGGAACGAAAAAAGGTGCTAAAATAGTATTATCCAATGATTGGGTAACGAACAGTCATGAGGACTCCTAAAAATACAGAGGTTTCGGCCTCTTAGACAGTAAGGACAGGTTAGCAGGTTGTTTGGCTCTCCTTGAAACTTTTATCAAGCGTGCGTTTTACTGCTAGACCAGTTGGTTCAATTCCAGCTACTGTCATATTCAATGCCACGACCAGTGGCTTTTTATGTAGGAAAGGAGAGGTACATGAAGAAAGTAGAACCAATTCGTGATTTAGACGATATAGAACGAATCAAAGATTACTTGAAAAACAAAAGTGATAGAAACTATGTTTTATTCATGTTTGGAATCTACTCTGGTTTAAGAGTGAGCGACATAGTACCTCTTCAAGTCAAGCAAGTAATTGCTGATAGGATTGAACTAAAAGAGAAGAAGACTGGTAAGATAAGGTATTTTCCAATCAGCCCCCCTCTCAGAAAAGAAATCAATCGATACATTAAAGATAATCAGTTAGCAGAGTACGACTATCTCTTTCCAAGTAAAAAGAAAAAGAGAACAGATGGTGTTCGTATCACACACATTGGAAGAGTAGCAGTCTATCAAATACTTCAAGATGCAGCTAAATATGTAGGTTTGAATCATATAGGAACTCATTCGATGAGGAAGACATTTGGATATCATCATTACAAAAAGAATAGTAATGTAGCTATCCTACAAAAGATATTCAATCATTCCACACCAGACATCACACTAGGATATATCGGTTATAGTCAAGACGAACTTGACCAGAGTATACTATCATTTGATTACTAAATAGCCTATCTATTTTACATAATGAGAAAATGTAAATTAGTTTTTAGAAAAATATGGTAGAAGCCTTGATACTCTTGACTTTGAAGTTGTTTAATTTTATTTAACAGAATATAAGATATGTTAAATACAAGAGGGGGTGGGTGCACTAAAAACACCCCTACTTTGAAAGATACCGAGGGGTACATTTGAGAATACCAACCCCCTCCATTAAAAAGAAAGGACTCCCTCCCTAGATGAATACCAACCCCCTCCGAGCGGACCGTAGTGGACCCCATAGAGTAGCCTTTGAGAAGAATAAGAAGATTATCTTAAAGACAAGAAACACTTGTGGGATATGTGGCCAGCCTGTAGACAAAGACCTGAGATATCCTCATCCATTAAGTCCAGTCATTGATCACATCGTTCCAGTAAATAAGAACGGACATCCATCTGACATTGCTAACTTGCAGTTGGCGCATTGGCAATGCAATAGACAGAAGTCTGACAAGCTATATGCTGATGAGAAGACAAACGGAACAAAGGTCATTGGTAATAGGAACTTACCACAAAGTACAGATTGGTTTAAGTATAAGGGTTAAAAAAATAAACGTGATTAAAAAAAGGACGAGTGTTCCTGCCAAGGTGGGGGGATGACCCCCTCCCCCTCGGTGCTTCAGGGCTTCACACCGTCACTGTACATTTTTTCTCGCGGGAAATGAAAGGTAGTTGTATAAAATGACATTGAAAGGCATGGGCTATCTCAGGAAGAAGCTAGCCAATTACAAAATGGGTGTAGATACTAGATACAAACAGTATGCTATGCAACACAATGAGGTAGATGTTGGTATTACGATACCACCTCAAATCAGGCAACAATATCGGGCAGTCTTAGGTTGGGCTGCTAAGGGTGTTGACAGTCTTGCAGATCGTTTGGTCTTTCGTGAGTTTGCCAATGATGAGTTTGGAGCGAATGAAATCTTTGCTCAGAACAATCCAGATGTATTCTTTGATAGCGCGATCCTTTCAGCTTTGATTGGGTCGTGTTGTTTTGTCTACATCTCGCAAGGAGACGATGATGACGCTCCTCGGTTGCAGGTTATTGAGGCAAGCAACGCGACTGGTGTTCTGGATCCTATCACTGGCTTGCTGACAGAGGGCTATGCCGTTTTGAAACGGGATGACAATGGTTATGCCGTGCTTGAGGCTTACTTCACTAGTGATGTGACTTGGTTCTATCCGAAAGATGGTAAGCCGTTTGCAATCGGAAATCCAACTGGGGTTCCTTTGCTGGTGCCAGTCATTCATAGACCTGATGCTGTCCGTCCGTTTGGTCGGTCACGAATTACTAGAGCTGGGATGTACTATCAGAGATATGCTAAACGAACGCTTGAGCGGTCGGATGTGACTGCTGAGTTCTATTCATTCCCTCAGAAGTATGTGTTGGGATTGAGTCAAGATGCTGAGGCGATTGATACTTGGAAAGCGACTGTGTCCAGCTTGCTGACCTTTACCAAAGATGATGAAGGGGATAAGCCGAATGTAGGACAATTCACCACATCCAGCATGTCTCCTTTTACTGAGCAGTTACGGACTGCAGCAGCTGGATTCGCTGGGGAGATGGGTTTGACCTTGGATGACCTTGGGTTTGTTTCAGATAATCCATCATCTGTTGAAGCTATCAAGGCTAGTCATGAGAACTTGCGGTTAGCTGGTCGAAAGGCTCAGCGCTCTCTAGGCTCTGGTTTGCTAAATGTGGCTTATGTGGCAACTTGTTTACGAGATGAGTTTCCTTATTTGAGAAAGCAGTTCAATAAAACGGTTGTGAAGTGGGAACCTTTGTTTGAGGCAGACGCTAACATGCTGACCTTGATTGGTGATGGTGTTATCAAACTGAATCAAGCGGTGCCTGGTTATATGGATGCTGAAACCATCCGTGACTTGACTGGAATTAAGGGGTCAGACAAGCCTGCTCCAGTAGTGAAGGAGGGTGCAGATGGTGGAGGATATCGTTCCGAGCCTGCTCAAGAAAATCAAGTCTGAGTTTGAAGGTGCTAGGCTAGACAGCGAGGTTTTGAAAGACTTACTGTCTAAACTGCATCATAGCAAGGCAAGTTATTTGGATGCTAATCAATATGCTATTGAAATTGGGGAGATACTTTCTAAGGCTCTGGGAGCTTCTCTAACGAACGAAACGCTACCAGACGGTAAAATGTATTACAATATCGCTCAACGTGTGCTGACGGACGTTCTGGGGCGAAATCATGAGCTTGTGAGTGATTATACTGAGCAAATTCAGAAGAATTTGAACTCTGAGGCTAAAATCGGGTTAACTGCTCAGGTTCCTGAACTTAATCAAGACCGAATTGATGGTCTGGTTAATCGTTTAGCAAGTGAGGAAAGTTTTGATGATGTAAAATGGTTGCTTGATGATCCGATTGTAAATTTTAGTCAGAGCATTGTGGATGATAGCATTCGAAAAAATGCGGAGTTCCATCATAAAGTGGGATTGCATCCGACTATTGAGCGTAATTCAACTGGGCATTGCTGTGATTGGTGTCAATCGCTAGTTGGTAAATATCTTTACGGCACAGAGCCATCAGGATTTTATAGAAGACATCAACGTTGTAGATGTACAATAGATTACCATCCTAAGAATGGTAAACAACAAAATGCATGGTCTAAGAAAATAATCAAGGAAGCAAGCAATGAAAAAGAGCGTCGTAAACAACAACTCATTGATATCAAAGATAACTTTGCAGCGGACGACAAGAGAGAGTACAGAAGTATTGTTAAGGTATTAGGTCGCAAAAATGCTCCTAAATCAGTAGCTAAATTTAGAGAATTAAAGTATAATGATGTTAAAGAATATGAGCAACTGAAAGATAAAGTATTTATTTACCAGAAAATCCAAACGGGGGAATGGGGTAAAAAAATAAACCCTGAAAAGCAGTTGCCGCATATGGAATCAACACATAAAGCAGGGAAATCTTATATCTATGATTCAGTTGATGTTCAGGAATTGTTTAATAAACATCACGGAACTGGTCGTATTGAGCTTGACAGACACGGAAGAAGAACGAACAAAGAGATAATAGAGTTAGGTTACCCAATCGGAATCAATGGTTCAGATGGCTCAGAAGTGACATCTATTAAAATCCATCATTCTGAAAAGAGAACTCACATTGTACCTAAGAAAGGAGATCAGTAATGAATTTAGAACAATATTTAGGAAAAGATATTCGAGTTACTTTTGTTGATGGTCAAATTCTTGAAGGTCATTGTAATACTTTTACTGGAAAACAAGATACAGAAGATGAACTCTATGATGAAATTACGATAAGGACCGATAAACATCCATATGTTGGATTCAATGAATCCGAAATCAAGTCAATAGAATTAAGGAAGAATAATGTTAAAATTTAATTTGATTGAAGTTGTGAATGGTTTTTACCGTTACGAGGTCTTTCCTGAAGGTGATGTAAGTAGAAGGGAGATATTTGAATTTAATCCTTCTACCCGTGAGGTAAAGCGAAATGATCCCCCAAGATATGGTTTTGATTATGTGTCAAAATGCATCATAAATCTAAAAAATGCAGACGGCAGCTTGAAAGAATCAGGGCAAGTTGCTTGGTATTAAGCAGAAAGGAGACCTATAATTCTTAAACTTATTAAAATTTTCAATTCAAAAAGTAAGGGTTATTGGTATATTCCTGAAAACCGTGACCCAGGTATGATTGAGATTGATGAGCGCACTGGTGAAGTTACAGTTGCCATCGAGTCGAATTATGATAAAGAACTAGGTTATCCTTACTATGCGAACAAGGCTCGTGGAGCAGTGAAGCAGATGTGGGATAAAGGAGAATTACCAAGTGAGAAATCTTTCGCTTGGTATTAAGCACCTAGAGAAATCTAAGTGCTTTTCTTATGCTTAGAAAGGAGTAACAATGGGAAACGTGATTGATTTTTCAGAGAAAAAGTCTAGTCTGGAGCGTGGTGCTTCTGTGAAAGAAATTTTGGAGGAAAATCTTGAGGCTAGTCATGACTATACTTCGGTATTGGTAGTTTCTTTGGATAAAGATGGTGAGATAAATCTTGGTTATAGTTGGGATAGTAGTTTGCAGGCATTGGGAATGCTAGATGTTGCTAAAAACTATATTTTGAACGTAATCAATTAAATCATCCCAGCGATAGGGTTATCATGCGGTACGATTGAAAGGAGCAGTGGATGGCTAGAAAGAAACTTGGCAATCAGAATCCTACTCAATCGGTAATTTTAAAGTACGTCAAGAAAAATTCTAAGGCGAAAGAAGCGGTAGAAATCTACGAGCGGACGGGTCTTTCTTGCTACGCTTGGCAAGTCAATCTGTTGACCTCTATCATGGCGGTTGATAAGAATGGTTTGTGGGTGCATCAAAAATTTGGCTACTCTATTCCTCGTCGTAATGGGAAATCCGAACTCTTGTACCTTTTTGAACTTTGGGGCCTGCATAATGGACTAAACATCCTACACACGGCTCATAGAATATCCACCTCTCATTCCTCTTTTGAAAAGGTGAAACGTTACCTTGAAAAAATGGGGTATGTGGACGGTGAACACTTTAGCTCTATACGAGCCAAGGGACAAGAGAGGATTGAACTGTTTGACGGTGGTGGGATTGTACAATTCCGTACCAGAACATCCAATGGTGGTTTGGGGGAAGGTTTTGACCTTCTCGTTATCGATGAGGCTCAGGAATATACGACTGAGCAGGAATCAGCCTTAAAATATACGGTAACGGATAGTAGCAATCCGATTACAATCATGTGTGGGACACCTCCTACACCTGTTTCAAATGGGACGGTATTCACAAACTACCGTAAGACTTGCCTATTTGGGAGAGGAAAATACTCAGGTTGGGCAGAATGGTCGGTCTCTGAAGAAAAAGAGATTGATGATGTCGAAGCCTGGTATAATTCCAATCCCTCTATGGGTTGCCATTTGAATGAGCGGAAGATAGAAGCTGAGCTTGGTGATGATAAGCTAGACCATAATGTTCAGCGTTTGGGTTATTGGCCTGAATACAACCAGAAATCTGCTATTTCGGAAACGGAATGGAATGAGTTGTGTGTGGACTCTATGCCTGATTTGTCAGGTAAGTTGTTTGTCGGAGTCAAATATGGTCAAGATGGCGCAAACGTGGCATTAAGTATTGCTGTTCGTACTGTAGATGAACGGATTTTCGTTGAGACAATTGACTGTCAGTCTGTCCGTAACGGGAATGACTGGATCTTGGATTTTGTCAAGCGTGCTGATGTGGCTACTATCGTAGTCGATGGGGCAAGTGGTCAGAAAATCCTTGATGAAGAGTTGAAGAAGGAACGCATGAAGAGCGTGATATTGCCCACGGTTAAGGAAATCATCGTGGCTAACTCTATGTGGGAACAAGGGATTTATCAAAAGACCTTGTGTCATGCTGGTCAACCGTCTTTGAAGAAAATCACAACCAACTGCGAGAAGCGGAACATCGGTTCAAACGGTGGGTTTGGCTATCGCTCGCATTTTGCGGATATGGATATTTCTTTGATGGATAGCGCCTTGCTTGCGCATTGGGCTTGTGTGACAACTAAGCCTAAGAAAAAGCAAAAAATCAGTTATTAAGAGGAGCAGTTGAGAGACTGCTTTTTTTGATGCCTAAAAATTACCGAACTGCCGGGAAAGCAGGAGAAAGGAGACATGAAGATGTCTGAATTTAAAACGATTGAAACACAGGAAGAGCTAGATAACATCGTGAAGGAACGTATCAGACGTGAGCGTGAAAAATTCGGTGATTATGATGATCTAAAAAAACGTGTTTCTGAACTAGAGTCTGAAAATGGCGCTTTGAAAGCTACTGTTGAGGAAACAAAACAGACAATCGCCGAATCAGACGCTCAAATCACTGAATTGCAGGGGCAAGTGAGCAATTATGAAACTGCTAGCTTGCGGACTCGTATCGCTTTACAAAATGGCTTGCCTTATGACTTAGCTGACCGTCTTCAAGGTGCTGACGAAGAGGCATTAAAGGCTGACGCTGAGCGTCTAGCTGGCTTTATGCGTCCAGCAACACCTCAAGCACCGCTAAGAGATACTGAGCCCCCTATCGGTGATGACAAAACTGTGCAAATGAAGCAGATGCTTCGTGAATTACAACCAAAAGGAGAATAGAATTTATGGCAGATAATGCAATGAAAGCTGGAACACTTTTTAAACCAGAACTAGTAACAGAATTGATTAGCAAGGTACAGGGGAAATCTGTACTGGCTAAATTGTCGGCACAAACCCCAATTCCATTTAATGGGGTGGAGCAATTCATCTTCAACCTTGAAGGTAATGCGCAAATCGTTGGTGAGGGTGAGCAAAAACTTGGAAATAAAGCGAAGTTGACTTCGAAAATTATCAAACCGCTTAAATTTGTTTACCAAGCTCGCATTACAGATGAGTTCAAGTATGCTTCAGAAGAAAAGCAAATGAATTTCTTGTCAGCTTATATGGACGGTTTTGCTAAGAAGATTGCGGAAGCCTTTGACCTTGCTGCTCTTCATGGGCTTGAACCAAAAACAATGACGGACGCTTCTTTCCGTGCAACCAACTCATTTGATGGTGTGATTAGCGGAAGTGTCGTGACGTATGATGAAGCAAAAATTGATGAAAACCTTGAAGATGCAGTACAACAGGTTATTGCCCGCGGTTGCGAGGTAACAGGTATTGCCTTGTCACCAATAGCAGGTCAAGCATTGGCGAAAGTTAAAGTAAATGATGTCGTTCAATATCCTGAGTTCCGTTTTGGTCAAAATCCTGATTCATTCTACGGAATGAAATCAGATATCAACAAGAACCTTACTGTAACTGGCGGTAGTGCCGAGACAGACCATGCTATTGTCGGGGATTTTCAAAACCGCTTCAAATGGGGTTATGCTGAAAATATCCCAATGGAAATCATTGAATACGGTGATCCAGATGGCGCAGGTCGTGACCTTAAAGCTTACAATGAAATCTGTTTGCGTGCGGAAGCCTTTATTGGCTGGGGTATCCTTGATGAAGATGCCTTCGCTCGTGTGAAAGCGTAAGATTATGACTTTATACCGTGATACGAAAACGGGCGTGATTATCTCCGCTGAGAGTGTTCTTGGCGGAGATTGGGTGCCTGTGGAAAAGCAAGTGATTGAGGAAGAACATCTGACTGTCGTTGAGTTAAAATCTAGTTTAGATGAGCTGGGTATTCACTATGAAAAGAATGCCAAGAAGTCAGAGCTACTCAGCCTTTATAAGAGTCATAAAGGGTAATTTATGGGAAATTTTGCAAAGATTGAAGACTTGGAATTGTTATGGCGCTCGTTGAAATTTGATGAGCGTGCAAGGGCTGAGGCTTTGTTGGAAGTTGTATCTAATTCTTTGCGAGTGGAAGCTGAAAAAGTCGGTAAAGACCTTGACGACATGGTAGCTGAGAGCGTGTCATTTGCTAGTGTTGCCAAGTCTGTCACGGTCGATATCGTGGCACGAACCCTCATGACCTCAACAGACCATGAACCAATGACTCAGGTTGCTGAAAGTGCCTTGGGTTATTCGTTTAGTGGTTCTTACCTTGTGCCTGGGGGCGGTCTTTTTATCAAAGATACCGAACTTAAAAGGCTTGGTTTGAATAAAAAACAACGATATGGAGCGATTGAAATTTATGACCTACCTAAAAGGAATCCCTGTCATTTTAGTGGACAAGGTAGAAATTGGTAACGACGATTTCGGTCATCCAATTCATCGTGATGTTGAGATTGAGGTTCAAAATGTATTGGTTGCCCCAACTTCATCAGAGGACGTCATCAATCAAATGAACTTGACTGGGAAAAAGGCGGAATATACACTTGGTATTCCTAAAGGGGATACTAACAAGTGGGAAAACCGTGAGGTCAAGTTTTTTGGTCGTAAATGGCGGACGATTGGAATCCCTCAAGAGGGGATTGAGTCAATGATTCCATTATCTTGGAATAGAAAGGTCATGGTTGAAGTTTATGAGTAATATGAAATTTCAATTGAACTCGGCTGGCGTGTCTGCCTTGCTACGTTCTTCCGAAATGCAGGGCATTTTGAGGGAGAAAGGGCAAGGGATTGCTGAAAGAGCTGGTGAGGGGTTTGAATTGACTGTATCGCCAGGGCAAAAGCGTGCCAATGCAAAGATTAGTACGACTGATATCAAGAGCATGGCTAGAAATAAAAAACATAATATTTTACTGAAGGCTATGAGATGATCGAATTAGTTATAAAGAAATTTTTGGACGGACAGTTAGATGTTCCGTCTTTTTTTGAACATAAACCGAATATGCCTGAGAGTTATGTCATTTTAGAAAAGACTGGAAGTGGTGGAAGTGACTACGTTCATTCCGCCACATTTGCTTTTCAAAGTTATGCACCATCACTTCAAAAGGCTGCTGAGCTGAATGAGAAAGTCAAGAAAGTAGTTGAGGATCTCATCACGGTCAACGAAGTCAGCGGTGTGCATCACAATAGTGACTACAACTTTACAGACACGGAAACGAAGCAATATCGCTATCAAGCGGTATATGACATCAATTATTTTTAAAAAGGAGGTGTAGTTTTGGCGCCAGAATTAGAAGAGACAGAAGTAAGAACACCAAATGCAGAATCAACAGGAGGAAAGAATATGACGACTGCATCAGCATCAAATGTAACGGCTGCTAAGCCGAAAATCGGAGGGGCGGTTTCTACTGCTCCAGCTGGAACAGATCTTCCAACGAATGCAAAAACAACCTTGAACCCAGCATTTAAAACGCTTGGGTATATTTCAGAAGATGGATTGACCAATGAGAACTCACCAGAGTCAGAAGAAGTCAAGGCTTGGGGAGGACAAACAGTCTTGTCTTCTCAAACTAAAAAGAAAGATACCTTTAAATACAAATTGATTGAGGGTCTTAACATTGAAGTCTTGAAAGAAGTCTATGGACCAGATAACGTTTCAGGAACCCTTGAAACAGGTATCACTGTAACAGCCAATGGTAAGGAGTTGCCAGAACATAGATTGGTTATTGATACTTTGCTGAAAAATGGCTGTGTGAAACGTGTTGTCATTCCTCGTGGTAAGGTTAGCCAAATTGGCGAAATTAACTATAAAGACGGCGAACCTATCGGCTATGATTTGACAATCACTGCATTGCCAGACAACAGTGAGAACACTCACTACGAATACATTCAAGGAGCGTAAAATAAATGAGTAAAACATTCAAAGGGGAAACGAAGTTAGGTTTTAAATTCGAAATTTCTGAGCGTCGTTTAAACAACTATGAATTGTTGGAATTGATTGGTGAAGTTGACGAAGGACAAGGTCAAGTCTTTCCTAAAGTTGTAAAACTTTTATTCGGAGATGAGCAAGCCAAGGCTTTTAAAGACCACCTAAGAGAAGAAGATGGCATTGTGCCAAATGATAAAATGGCAGATGAAATCAAGAGTGTTTTTGAATCAGTTAACGGCTTAAAAAAATCCTAGTCCTTGCTCAGATGATGAATTTGGACGAAGATGCCCTTATCTGTGATTTAGCAGAAACCTATCAAATATACGACTATAAACAGCTACCTTTAAATGAGGTGGCTGTTTTTGCGTATGGTTTACGTGATGATTCACGGATAAAGCAGATCATGTCTGACCAAATTGTCTCTCTCGAAATTACTTTACTCGCAAATATCGTAGACAGACTTTCGATTTCTTTGTGGTTGCAAACAAAAGATGGGCAAAAGGGCGTTAATCGTCCTGCATCAATTGCTGAATTGCTTACAAAAAATCACAAAGAAGAGAGTGACGAAAGGGATTATCTCGTCTTTGAATCTGGTGAGGACTTTGAAAACTATCGCAAGGCTTTACTTGCGAAAACAGGAGGTGATGAATAGTGGCGACCGAATTAGGAAAAGCCTATGTACAAATCATTCCGTCTGCTAAAGGTATTAGTGGCATGATTCAAAAGGAAATGGGTGGTGAAGTTGCCTCTGCTGGCGTTAGCGCAGGCGAATCCCTCGGATCTAAAATGATAGGCGCTGTTTCAGGAATTATTGCTGCTGCTGGAATTGGTAAGGCCATTGGAGAATCGATAAATGAAGGGGCAGCACTTCAACAATCGCTTGGTGGTGTCGAAACCTTATTTAAAGATTCAGCTGATAAGGTCAAAGGCTTTGCAAACGAGGCCTACAAAACAACAGGTCTATCGGCCAATGCCTATATGGAAAATGTTACAGGTTTCTCAGCCAGCTTACTACAATCTCTTGGTGGAGATACAGATAAAGCAGCAGAAACAGCTAACATGGCCATGATTGATATGTCGGATAATGCCAATAAGATGGGGACATCTATGGAAAGCATTCAGCTGGCTTATCAAGGTTTTGCCAAGCAAAACTACACCATGCTCGACAACTTAAAACTCGGTTACGGTGGTACGAAACAAGAAATGCAACGGCTTTTGTCCGACGCAGAAAAACTGACAGGCGTTAAGTATGACATGAATAACTTGTCAGATGTTTATAGCGCCATCCACGCTATCCAAGAGAATTTGGACATCACTGGTACAACAGCGCGAGAGGCAGCAACAACTTTCACTGGATCATTTGAATCTATGAAAGCAGCTGCTCAGAATGTGCTTGGAAAGTTGTCATTGGGTGAAGATATTCAACCTGCATTACAATCTCTGCTAGAAACGACATCCACATTTCTCTTCGGAAACTTGATTCCGATGATCGGAAATATTTTGAAGCAAATTCCTAACCTTATTTTAGGAGGAATCAAGGGTGTTTTCAGTGGGATCTTTGGAGAAGGTCTAGGAAGTATCATGGGTGGTATCGTTACCGCTCTTGGTTCTGCATTTTTAGCTTTTAAAGCATTTTCGGCAGTCACGGGATTGCTATCTGGAATACCTGCTATCTTAACGACAATTAAAACAGCAGTCACGGGTCTTTTTACTGCAATGAGTGCCAATCCAATCGGAATTGCAATCGCAGCGATTGCTGCATTGACTGCAGGTTTGGTTTATTTCTTTACTCAAACCGAGATGGGAAGGCAAATCTGGCAAGGATTCATGGATTGGTTCTCTGGGGTGTGGCAGTCTGTCGCACCAGTCTTGACCGAAGTTTGGAATGGTATTGTTGAAACAGCTACGACCGTCTGGAACAATATGATGGCTGTTGTTGCTCCAATTATCCAAGCAGTTGTTGACTTTATTAGGTCTGTTTGGGACGGCATTTCCCTATGGTGGACTGAAAATCAAGGTTTGATTCAACAAACGTTCACAACGGTTTGGAACGCCATCCAGACAGTTATTCAGACGGTTATGCCGATTATTCAGTCCATTATTGAAACCGCAATGAATATCCTTGCTCCTTTCATTGAAACGACGTGGAACAATATCTGCACTGTAGTGAAGACGGTTTGGGAATTGATTAAGATTGCTATTCAGACGGCTATGGATGTCATTGGTGGCATTATAAAAGCAGTCATGGCTATCATCAATGGTGACTGGGGCACAGCTTGGAATGCTATAAAGGGTGTTGGTGAGGCTATCTGGAAAGGGTTGTCTGCTGCAGGTAAGGCTATCTTTGATGGTTTTGCTCAGATATTATCTAACATCTGGAATACAATCAAATCTGTCGCAAGCAGTGCTTGGGAAGGTTTGAAATCAACCGTCTTAGGTCTGATTGATGGACTTGTACAAGGAGCTAAAAAGGCTTGGGAAAGCATGAAACAAGGTGTTCGTGATCTTGTAAGTAATGTTACGAGTATCTTTGATGGTATTCGAAATATTGACCTATGGTCAGCAGGTAAGGCTATCCTTGATGGATTCCTAGGCGGTTTGAAGTCTGCTTGGGGAGCAGTAACTGACTTCGTTGGTGGTATTGCTAGCTGGATTCGTGACCACAAAGGTCCGATTGAATATGACCGTAAGCTCTTGATTCCTGCTGGTAATGCGATTATGCAAGGTTTGAATAGAGGGTTGCAAGACCGTTTCAAAGGTGTTAAGAAATCTGTCAGCGGAATGGCTGGTGAAATCTCAAGTGCATTTTCAAACGATAATTTTGGTTTGAGTGGAACACCTACCATTGCCAAGAATATTGAAGCAAGTTTGGCTATGCCAAGCGCTCAACTAGAGGCAAAAGACAGTCAAACCGTGTCTGAGATAGCGATTCTGAGAGCAAGTATGGAGAAGATCCTTACCGCTATCCTTGAAAAGCCGTCAGATACTTACCTGGACGCTGATAAAATTTCAATGAGCGTCTACCAACGTCAAGGTGCGATTTATGCTAGGGAGGGAATGTAATGTTTTACATGATTATCAATGGTTTCAATACATCAACTATCCCTCACTGCGTGGTGACGGATTTTGGTCAGGTGGAGGCAGCTAAACCTAGGGTGGTTGAAGATGCTAACCTCTACGGAGCCAACGGAAGTTATCGAGTGCTGGATGGTGGCTATGAGAGTTATGAACGGACTTTTTCGTTCTACATTCCTAAGTTACTGGATGTTTCGACTATCGTGGAGAAATTTCAGCCTAAGGACAATGTGCTGGAGTTTAGCTACCAGTTGGGTTCTGTCTTTTATGCGGATTTTATTGGTGCAACCTATAGCCCTCATGGGATGCATGCCTGGAAGCTAGAGCTTAAGCTGAGTATGCAACCGTTCCGCTATCAGAAAAATCTTGCTCCTCTTATTTTTACCGCAAGCGGTAATGTCAACAATCCAGGTTCTGTCTATAGTGAGCCTGTAATTGAGATTGAGGGGGACGGAGATATTTCTTTGACTATCGGACGGACAACCATGCACTTGACGATTAGACGAAAAGTGACCATTGATTGTAGGCATAAGAAGCAGAATATCTACAACGCAGATGGTGCGGTTCAAAATACGCTACGAAAACGTGGAGGCTTCTTTGAGTTGGCAGTTGGTAGTAACGGTCTGGTCTTTACTGGTGCGGTTCGTAAGGTCACAGTTCGGCCGAATTGGAGGTATATTTTATGATTT
The DNA here is from genome assembly GCF_013277375.1 of Streptococcus sp. 3613. Lineage (NCBI taxonomy): Bacteria > Bacillati > Bacillota > Bacilli > Lactobacillales > Streptococcaceae > Streptococcus > Streptococcus sp. 3613. Next base: position 1,143 of record NZ_VMMV01000020.1, on the reverse strand, counting down.
ATCTTACAGAGGGAAATAGGCCTTTAAACGAGTCCTACAATGATGAAATTGTCCATTTGGGGAACAATACCTATCAACTGACCTTTCGCTTTCCTACATCGGATCCCAAGTGGGAATTGCTGAAAGAGGAAACTTTTCTGACTGCAGATGACCTGCATGGTGAGCAGGATTTTTATATTTTTGAGGTTGAAAAGCAACAAGGATATATTCAAGTCTATGCCAATCAGGTTATCAGTTTGTTAAATAATTACATCGTTAGCTCTATCGAGGTTGACCGTGTCAGTGGTACAAGGGTGTTGAGTGCTTTTGCTGGTAGTATTACCAGAGCCAATCCTTTTTCTTTCTTCTCTGATATTGATGATAGGCATACGCTCAATATCAAGGACAAGAATGCCATGGAGGTCTTGGCCAAAGACAAGCACTCTATCCTTGGTCAGTGGGGCGGAGATATGGTGCGAAACGGTTACAACTTACGCTTGTTAAAAAATGGCGGTTCTGAAAATGAATCGCTTTTTATGTACAAGAAAAACTTGTCCAGCTACCAGCACAAGACCTCAACGAAGTCTTTAAAAACTCGGATAACCTTTAAAACGACTGTTAAGGGCGAGGGAGAAAATGCGGTTGACCATGATTATATGGTGGTGATTGACAGCCCCTTACTTGGGAACTACAGCCAAATCTATGAAGATGTCGTGGAGGTCAATGACCAAGACGTGACAGATGAGGCTAGCTTGATTGCATATGGTAAGCAGTATTTTCGGACAAGTATGTGCGACATGCTAGAAGATAACCTTGAAATCTCGGTTGTCGGTCAGAGTGATGTTGCGGTGCAGATGTTTGATGTGGTCAGTATCTACCATGAGTGGTACGGTCTTGATGTTCGTAAGAAAATCACCAAATATACCTATTCGCCAATGGCAAAACGTCTAAAATCAATAGGTTTTGGGACCTTCCAGTCCAGTCTTGCAAATGCGATCGGTGGGATTGTAAATGATGCCGTTTTGAATGAAAGCCGAAATCTGCATCAGATTTTTGAAGAACGTTTGAAAAAGGAAATCGCCAACGCTGACCGTGCTTTTGACGCTGAGTTTGACAAGCGTGAGAAAGCTATCACGGATGCCATCGAACTTGCCAAGGCTAAGG
>NZ_VMMV01000002.1:0-1461 GCF_013277375.1 Streptococcus sp. 3613 | reverse complement strand
GCAGACCTTACAGCAGCTAGAGCAATTGATGAAATCAATCGTATCAATCCTATTCCATCTCCTCGTCACCTCCTAACGACTAATAACCAACCTGGAAATTCTAGCAATGTGAACACTACAGAACCAACAAGTCCATCAGATAGTGGGCAAGCAAATTCTGGACAAGATGGACGAAGCACTGACAGTGGTTCAACAACCACTGCTCGTTCGTCTGTAGCTCCAGTGACAACTACGGAACCTAGTGCAAATACAGCGAATAGAGAAGACGATACTGTTCGTTCAGCAACTCAGGGTCAAGGAATTTTAGACAAGTCAGAACTAAGTAAGCAGACTCAAACCTTAGAAAATCTTTTGAGATTATTGACAGGTGTATCGAATCCTACCACAGATTCAGCACGTCTTGTTTTGGTAGAGGCTAAGAAAGCTCTTGCAGATGATAGTTTGACAGAGCAAGGGTTACGCCATATCTTGCAAACAGTCAAGGATGCTATTGCTTCCCTAGAGTCCATTAAGGAAAGCCAGTCAGCAACTAAGGATGGAGGACAAACAGCGGGCAAAGAAACAGCAGGAGAAGATGAGTCTGCAAATCAAACTCAAGTCCCAGTAGGGATTATTGCAGCAAGTATCCTAGTGCTTTTAGGTCTCCTCTTCTTCCTCCTAGCTCGTCGTAACAAAGAATCAGAACTCGAGAAATTAGTCAAGGAATTAAGTAAACTTCTTAAAGACTTAAACCTTGAAACAGTAGATAAGGATATCCTTGAAAATTCTCAAGAAGAACTTCAAAAAGCAGTTTTGTTCTTGGCAGATGAAAAAGGCTCTGAGCATACTGAAGCAGAGTTGATTGATAATCTTAAAGAGGTTATTGCTAAGTTGACAGCAAACGCCTAATAACATATTAAAAATCTCCAGATTAGGAACTATCGCTGAGTTCTCTAGTCTGGAGATTTTTTAATATACTTCGTTATTGGACGGTTACGGACATTTGTTTGATAGTGGTGATAAAGTTTTAAATCTGCTACATAATTTGTAGAGTTTTTTCTATAATTAGGAGTTTAACCGTAAGCGCGTCATAATAAGGTATCTATCCTTCATGGAAGACCTCCTGTATACTATTCGTAAAGTAAAACTATTGGAGGATATTTGAATGCCACAACCTATTGTTCCTGTAGAGATTCCACAATCTCGTCGTTTTGATTCTAAAAAGAGAAATGATATTCTGCTTAAAATTCGTATTGGCAAGCTTGAAGTAAGTTTTTTTCAATCTCTCAATCTCGAAATGATAGAACAGCTTTTGGATAAGGTGTTGCTCTATGACAATTCATCTATCTAGCCTAGGGCAGGTCTATCTCGTATGTGGGAAAACGGATATGAGACAAGGCATTGATTCACTGGCTTATCTCATTAAAACCCACTTTGAATTGGATCCTTTCTCCGGTCAAGTTTTTCTCTTTTGTGGTGGAC
>NZ_VMMV01000019.1:0-8495 GCF_013277375.1 Streptococcus sp. 3613 | reverse complement strand
TCCACGTTTTGATGTAAAAGGTCGAGCATTATTGCAACGCTTAGAAAAATATTATCCCGTTGATTTAGGTTTACGACATCTCTTATTACCAGACCACAAGGAAGACATTGGGCATATCTTGGAAAATATGGTATATTTGGAATTAAGACGTAGATATTCACAAGTATATGTTGGTAATTTAGATAAATATGAGGTTGATTTTGTTGTTGTAACTGATCTTGGTCACTACGCTTATTATCAGGTCAGTGAAACAACACTTGCTCCAGAAACACTAGAAAGAGAGCTTAGACCACTAGAAGCCATTAAAGATCAATTCCCCAAGTATCTATTAACAATGGATACGATTCAGCCAACAGCCAATTACAATGGAATTGAGAAGAAAAATATCATAGATTGGTTACTAGAAAAATAGATAAATATAAATCATACAGCTAACTAGATTTGCAACAGTCTGTTATCAATGATTCTACCCAAATCCTAACAAGATATAGTGAACTTCGAATACGCTATATAATACGGACACTTGAAAATAGAAATTGGGGATGTAATGGGAACTATAACTTCTGGAAGTACTATCAAAAATTAATATCATAGTCTTATTAGAGAATAGCATCACCCACTTTCTCAAATAAGATTAAATTGTAACTGAATTATAATGAAAAAGAGAGTGAGCAATCAGTCTTTAAAATCAGAAAAGCGCATAGTATCAGGTATTGAATGAACAACCTTGATAATATGCGTTTTATTATGGAAATATTTGCTTCATTTTCTCCTGAATAGAGCTTTTGCTATCCCATTTTTCTCTATTTCTAATGATTTACTTCAACTTCTTATCTCTTGGGAAAAACAACAAAGATATGAACTAGCACATGCTACACCTCATAAACTGCGACATACAGGAGCACCGCTTGCTAAACAAGCAGGAATGACATTAAAAGATATTTCTGAAGCACTAACCCACAGCGACACAGGTACAACACAGATTTATGTCAATACTTCGAATGTAGTTCCTATGGCAGTCGGTGAATTTGCTTTAAAGTCTCTAAAACAATGAAGTGAAAATAAGGTAAATTTTGAGGTGAACTTTTTCAAAAATCATAAAAAAGCACCCATGAGGTAAACTCTTGAGTGCTTTGAAACGTTGATATAATCGGTTCGATTAACGTTTTGAGAACTGGCTAGCTTTACGAGCTTTTTTCAAGCCTGATTTGATACATTTTATTTTAACAAGTTTCGTCATTCCTTTAAAATCAACATTTTCCCGTGTTTCCTGAAAATAAATTTACAACTAATTTGAATAAGTTTCAGTTAAATGGTGTTAATTTTACCCTAAAAATATATAAATTGAGCTAGATTTTACCAAAAAGTTCACACCATTTGAGTTGTTAATACTTTGTACATTTCTATAGAAATAGAAACCTATATCAAATTTCAACTATCCTATCTCGATTGTAAGCATATCAAAAATAAAATAATAAAATGAAAGTCGACAGGAGATTTTAGAAATATATTAGTTGATTATAGAAATATTCGGATTTCCTGTTTTAGAAGCTCCAATTATCTTCACTTTTAAAGCTTCATCCAAACTAATTCTATTTTCTAAAATGTACGATAATTCTTGTCCATTCATAAATAAAATTTTAGCATCTCTATTAGAAAAATCTTGAATCACTTCATCTCTAAAACCATTTATTGAAATAAATAGTCCACGAGTAGAAGTTAGTTTTGTATCAACTTTTTGCTTTAAAGAAGAAATGTTTAATGAATTTATTGGATCTTTAGTCCATTTTATCTCGACTAAGTAATCAAACCCCTCAAACCTAAAATAGCCATCTAGTTGTTGAGTATTTGAGTTATTTCTGTACGGATCATGATAATTAATATCGTTGATTTTGAATAAATTAGCAATAATTTGTTCTAAGTGATATCCTCTTTCTTGAGGATTTTCACTTGAAAATAGCGAATAATACTCCATTTTTAGCTCTTCGATTTTTTGAAGCTGTTGTTGCTTGGTTTGAATTTTTTTCTCTTGTTTTAAACGATGATAGGAATTATTCGATGTTTCATTAGTCTTATCTCGTTGAATATTACCTAGCAATCGCTTTAACTTTCTTAACGCATCTAACCCCCTATTTCTATCTTGCACTTCATCAGGAATATTTTTCATTTTATAAAATTCAGTTGCTATTTGTCTAATTATAAATCTTCCATTTTCTGTTTGATTAAGTTCATTTATAACATTTTTTGCCCAAACAAACTTCGGTTCAGATTTCCATCTTACTATCAAATTATTTGGAACTCCCGAAGCCTGCATGAATGCAGCAACAGTATCTTTATAATGGAAACATAATCCAAAACATTGAATAATTTGTTGTTGGATTTCAAAAGATATCTTAGTCATTTTTCTCCTTTCTTTTAACTATTTTAAATTTCATTAATTAACTGTATGTAGTAACTTGGAAAATCACTCAATTTATCTTTTAGTCTAGCTGAATCCCGTTTGATTTCATTTCTAATCTGATTCTTACTTTGAGACTTAATCTCTTGACCAATCAATTGAACTACAATTCTATCTGAAAAACCTAATTCATAGATATTGATTTCTTTATCAAGAGATAAACCATATTTCAATCTCCTTGTCAACTTAGTTATAACATCTATTTTCTCACCAACTAATTCTTCAAGAATATTGTTAATTGAATTTAAAATCATTGATGTTTCGTATCCTAACCCATTGTCACAAAGAGATATAATGTCAGACAAGTCAATTGATTTTAACTTGCCTCTTTTTTCAATTCTGATTAGCTTTTCAGTACAACTTTCCAATATATTAAAGTAAGAAATACCGTTAATCCAGAGTTGAGTAATATAATTGAGGTCTTCTGTACTCAATTTTCTCATCACCTTATTATTTGAAAATTCCCTTATAATCTCAATTAAAACACTTAATAAATCTTTCTCTATCTCACAAGATAATATAGAGCCCTGATTTCCCTGTACCCATGCTTTTAAGTGTTCCGACTGGTATAATCCAATTGAGTTTTTTGAAAGTATTTCAGTTGATACTGAACTAGTGATTATTTTATCTCTGACTAAATCAAAGAGTTCTTTTATTCTTTCTCTTTCATTCTCATCACCTAAAAAATACCCAAAAGTATTTTCAGCTAAACCATCAATCTCCATTTCATCAGTAAATATTGAAGCAAGATAGTTTTCAATTGCTATTAGTGTGCTCTCAATTTGATTTATCTTATAATTAAAATCCTGCAAATAAGGGCTTGCTTGTGCCCTTAAGTTTGATGAAACACTATTTACTCTTTCTAAGTACTCTACATTATTGATAAATCTCTCAAGAATTAGATTCCAAAAATCAAATTTCATGCTCCCGTATCTATAATCAGTTGAATCTACTGAATCGAACTTTATAATATTTAAAATATTACTTTTACACCCTTCTGAATTAATTGGATTTAACAATTTTTTATACTGTTTCTTCTTCCAACTCTTTTGTTCAGTTTTATATATACCAGATTCTGTTAATATTATCGTCCCTTCTGTATATTTCCCGGCTCTCCCAGCTCTACCTATCAAATTTTGAAAATCACGAACTTTTATTGCATCTCCTGCTTGATACATACTTGAGACAATTAAGTATTTTATAGGTAAATTTACACCTTGTGCTAATGTCGAAGTACATACTACATTATTTATTTTACTTTTTGAAAATGCATATTCTATAGCAATCCGCAGTCCCATAGGTATACCTGAATGATGCGAAAATATTCCTAGCTGACTACAAGTATATTCAACACTATCATATCCTATGTTTTTACCAATTAAGTTTCCTATTTTTTCAACTTCAAATCTATCTGAGTTTTCTAAGAAATCACTTAGGTCATACTTTCTATTATTTAAGTCTATAAATCTTCTCAAAACAATATTAACAGTATCTTTTCTTCCACAAAAAATTGCTACTCCACCATTTTTAATTAGTTTAATGCCATAATAAATACTTATATCATTTGCATTTTTCAGTTCTGGAAATACTTTTGGCTTTCGTTCTTTTCCAAGTAGTTCTAATTTACTAACGTTAACAGTACGTGGAACAAAAAATTCTTCTTCAAATGTAATAGGATCTATAAAGTATAATTGTTCATTACTCCCATTTAAATCACTAAAAGCAATTCTTTTTTCTGTTGTTTTAATCGAATTATTAGAAACAACTACTCCATCTTCATTAAACCATTTATTTATAGCTTCACTATTTGGTATTACAGCAGAAATTAAAATCTTCTGTACTTCTTTTTGTAAAGTTTGTTTAACTGTTGACATAAGTAATTCAAAGTTGCTTCCACGATTTGGATCATCAAAAAGATGTGCTTCGTCAAATATACAGAGCCCTATTCTATCAATAAATGATTGATTATTTCTCAATAAAAACAATAATTTTTCTGGAGTAAGTACAAAAACTCTCTTTATACTATCATTAAAGATCGAGAAATCTTGTGGTATCTCAGGTAAATCAAAAATTTCACTAATAATTACATCTTCATTATTAATAAAGTGCGCATTAATATCTCGATATATCTCCCTACATAATGCTCTAAAAGGAGCAACGATTAGTACATTATCAATTCTATTTGAGTAAAATGCTGACCTTAATATCAGATTGATTGAGGCTGTTTTACCTGAACTTGTTGGCATCTGAATAATTCCAGATCTACCTATAAAAATCCCCTGCTTACCTAATTCGATTTGAGAAGGCCAGAGTTCCTTCATACTTCCTTCTGACTGAATATAATCCTGCCACACTGAAAAATCTAATTCTGAAAATTCAGGTAGTAATTTCGTTGATGAACAATTGATTTTTTTACATACTACTGCTAAAAGACAATTTACAATAATTACAGAAAAATCACTTCCATTTATGTATACTTTATCTTGTAAATTTCTAAAAACCTCTGTAGCAATATCACGTCCCTCTAAAATATAGTTTCTATACCGTTCAACTAGAGTGTTTAACTCAGCTGAATATATATCTGTGATTAATTCATAGTTCTCAAAGACTCTATTTGTCAAGATGTCTATTAATACCTTAATTAGATTAGAACTATCCTCAGGAAATCGTGTAGCATCTGAAATATAGCTAAGCATAACACTCGAACTACCATTATAATCCCCTAGATAGTAAGCTGTTGCTCCTAACATTGCAATATAATCTCTATATTCATCAGCATTTCCCAACTCAGACAAAATCAGTGCATCAAAAAACTCTGCAGCGTGATGTAATTGGTTTTTTAAATGAGGATCAAAATGATTATGATTTATATAATCTTCAAAATACTTTCTAGCAGAATCCGCAACAATTGCTAGTGCTACAAGAAAAGATTTGTGAGAGTCCTCTGAAATCGAAATATGATTTTCTAAAGGTATATCAAATTCAATCATTTTTGCTTTTGAACGAATAAGCTTTGAATAATATAATGACCGTTTTCCAAATTCTATCATACTTCACTCGCTTTCAAGTAAAGTTTATTTATAAAATCCATTAGCTTCTCAGAATGTATCACTATCATCTGGATTTTTTCCGAATCTCTATGTTTCTCTGTAATAACTTGTTTTATTGTCTCCAAATCATATGAGTCATTCGAGTGAACAGCAATAGCACCATATGTAACTTTAAATGGGTTATCTGAAAAATTTAGAAACCGAGTTAATATTTCAGCTTCACCTGGATTTAAACTATACAGTTTTTCATAACTAGCAACAATTGAAGTTGAAAACCTTATAAAATCTTTTTGGGAATTATCTATAGCTTCTTGAAGCTTTTTTTGGGCTTTTTCATCGCATTTTTCTGAAGCAGATGATTTCACTTCTATAACTATAACTTCATCTTTATCTGGATTATGAGGGTCAAAGCTATATCCCAAAGCATCACTTCCTGGAGTTGGCATATCTTTGTTTATTCTACTATTAAACCGAGTTCTAGGAACAAAATAATTTTTAAAATATTGCAGATAGTCAGATACTAAAATTTCACCAAAATCACCTGATTTTGTTGAAGGCTTACTTGGTAATTTATTACCACTCAGATATTCCGAAGCACTAAGACCCGTAACTAATGTCATATGTAACAACATATCATCTGAGCAATAATTACGTCTAAATTGTTTTGCCCATTCTTCAAAAATTTCTGGATCATCCTGAATATCTAAATGGAAAACTTCTATCTTTTTACCTTCATTAGTATATATTGGATTTTCTGAAATTAGATAATTCATATATCTATGTGTTGCTTCCATACCTATCCCCCCAGCTCTCTCAACCGTTCCTGCCCTATCTTCAACATCTCTTCCTCCACCTTACTCCATTTTCCAAATAGGCATTCGTGTAAAACTTCTGCTGCTGAGGTTTCGTCTACTTGCGAATCATAAACACACGATTGATCTCTTTGATAAATTTGAATTTGTCTAAAAAGTTCATCCTTTTCTAACTCCCATAAGTTATCAACCAAATGTTCTACAATTCTATCATGGTGTGCTTTAGGAGTCGCTCTAGCCTGACTAGGATCTATAGCGTAGAGCTCCTCATAATGTATCAAAGTACTGAGATAGGACAATTCTGGCTTAGTCGCAATCAGCGCTAGTGATACTTGATAGCCTCTAGTTGTCAATAATTGTGCTGTTTTCCGAGGAACTTCGGTTGTTCTCAAGGTACCCTCGATTAATAAATGATAACCTTGTTTACTCAACTCATCTACAAGATATTCAACCATTTGGCCTGCAAATACTTTGGTATAATCCACACTATCTTTACCATACTTTTCCTGTAGACCAAGGTAGTTCGGATGAAAAGAGCGATAACTATCTCCATCAATGATAATGATATTTCCTTGAAATTCCCTTTGTTTAATACGGTGAATCGTTGTCTTACCAGCACCACTCTGTCCACCGAGCAAAATAGCCTTGGGCTGAGATGAAGTTGTTTTTCCACGAGTTAAAGAACGAACGAGTCGATTAGAGGCTTTAATAAAGTCATCCTGGCTAAATTTATCTAATTTCATTAAGCCACCACTAGATGACTAGCTTGTTTTAGCACACGTTCAATGCCATCCAAATAGCCATTATATCGCTCTAATTCCTCAAAAGTAGCAACAAGATAAATCTTCGTGTTAATCAAATCAGAAAGATCATCGCTCATTAGAACCCAAGGATTAGAACTATCATCAAATTCAATTACTTGTTCATCTTGAAAACGATAAAGTTGCGCTAAGATATTCGCTCCTCGTTCCTTTATCAATTCTATTTTTAATGTTAAGTGATAATCTTCTACTGGTGTAAGCATTTTTTCCTCCCCTACGATATCGATATAGGAAACATTAAATTTTTTGCAGATACGATCTACTAATTCTGTCGAAACTGAACTTGTCCCATTCTCATAACGGCTGAGGCTATTTCGAGAGATACCAATAATCTTTGCGAATTCAGGTTGGGTGAGATCATGTGTTTTACGTAATGTTTTTATATTTTCTCCAATCATAAGAGCCCTCCTTTTATTTATTTCTATTATAGCACAAAAAAGAGACGCACCATTTTTGGTGCGTCAAAAAACACAAACTTTATTGCTGTATCAAAAGATTGAATCGGCAGAAAATCATTACCACTCTTTGAAATATTGACTTTTCTAAATTCACCTGCCCAATGATACATATCTTCAAACAAAAATTGATGAATTTTCAATATATCTTTTACACTATAAACTGGGATAGGATTGATAAATAATTTCAAACTCTTACTAGCAATCATACGATATTCAAGCTCACGTGCTTTTTTCCTTCCTGCTTATTTCTTAGAACTGAAGAACCCGGATCGGTATATAAATTATCCGGATCAACATAGTCATAAGACTCATAACAGTTGCGCTTCATTAAGTCATCCCCAGAGCAAGAGCTTCATCTCGTAATTTTTCAACATCACTAACCGTAGGTCGCCATCCTTCAATCATATTTGTACTTAAAGCATACCAAACACTCTTAAAAACGGATCGGTTTTCAAAAGCTATTCCCATGATTGCCATCTTTTCTTTATCTATATCTAAGGACATATGCTACCTCCTTTAGATACATTATACCATGTTTCTCTGTAGCTTTTAAAAATTTTATTTTGTTTGTCATATCTAAGTTTTCAGCACGCTTATCCTATTTATCCGAGAATAATTAAATATCTATCTCATAAACTAGCAGTAGTTGTTAGTAATAGACCATATACCCAACAATTTGTTCTGCCATGAGTTTTTCATTTCACTAATTTCTTAAATGCTTCTAAATGACTTGTTAACACAAATGATTCAACATCAACAAGTACAATTTCTTTTTCTATCTTGAAGATATTTAAATAGTTCCAGATATTATTTCTAAACAATTAGAAATAACCAAGCGAATTAAATATTATTTCTAAATATTTGAAAATAATGTCTATTTGTATTATACTATCTTT
>NZ_VMMV01000018.1:0-55668 GCF_013277375.1 Streptococcus sp. 3613 | reverse complement strand
AGACAAAACTCTCTGTCTTTGAGGAGGCTCCTAAGCCCTCTGAACGAAATCTCATTCTGGCTAGACTGGCGGAGAGAGTCGTCGATAGTGGACACCATATCCGATTCCAAAATCGTTGCTATATCCCTGTTGAACAAGGAAAAGAAGTCTACTTCAGCAGAAAGACGAAAGCATTCGTTATAAAAGAAGTTGACGGTGACATCTACCTCAATATCGCTGACAAGATCTATCACACAAAGGAGCTACTAGTTCATGAACTCTATTCGAAAAACTTTGAATCAGAACCAGAACAAAAAAAGAAAGACGCAAGTATGTCCCTCCACAAACCCATCCGTGGAAACTCACATCTTTCAAACAATATCTTCAGAAAAATAAAAAGGATTATGAAGAGTTTACTAGTGAGGAGCTTCATTCTCCTCAGCTACAAGTATAATCTATTTCTCGCTAAATGGGAAGCTGTTCCTTAAAGGAAATCACTCTATCCCTTACATTTAGGAGAGAGAAAGTAAGGAGTCTAAGACAAGCATTTCATTTGATAAGAGGCTTGGAGTTGTGAGGCTAGAGAGCCAAGGCTAAGACTAGCCTTGGTTTAGCTGAAAAAACAGCTTCAAGGGTTCCTCGTGTCAAATGAAAGCAAAATAATTGCCCTCAATCTCACCATTTTTTGGGGCATCATCACTTTCGATTGACACACCTTTTCCTATTTTTTTCATTTTTTTGCATTGCTTCTTACCGGCTACGGATGTCAAACTCTTTAAACACAATACGTAAGTCTCTTAACACTCTTTGACGCCCTCGGAATCGTTCATTTCTTAAAATGCGTTCTAGCTCTTCTTGTTTCTCTTTACTTTGTTTGTTTCTATAATCTCTTAGTGTTTCATAAAAGAGATAATAGTCATCTATCCACAGACCTCCCTCACTTATACGATGACTAATCTCACCTACTTCTTCATATGGTTCTTTATTATATCTTCGTTTGTAGCTTTCTTGTTTACGGATATAGTCTAGAATTCGATTCCGAAACTTAGTCTTAAAATATTTCCTTAAACGAGAGATATCTTCTACTAATCCTTCTTCTTTACTAATCAATTCATATAGACATATCATTCCCTCTTGGTCCCAATCCGACAATTCCCATAAATGAAGGTAATATTCATTTCTACACTTATACACAGTCCCTTGGACTTCTTCATACAATTCTTTAATCATAATTTTCCCCTTTCTAGATACAGTCTAACAGATTAGAAACACTTTTGGTACATTTCATCCATTCTGCACCCTTTAGCTCCTCAACTGCACAAAAAAGAGAGGTCTTGCCTCTCTTTGGGTTATTTTTCATCATTCATTTTTGACTTTACTTCATCATAAGATAATGCATGAGATTCCTCTTCTACTGCTTCAGGCATCTTTCCTGTTTCATAGAGAGATTTAATTTGTGTACTATCCAATGTTTCGTATTTCAATAGTGCTTCTGCAATCAACTTGTGAGTTTCACGATTTGACTGAATAATTTCAGCAGCTTTATTTCGTGCTTCATTCAATAATAAACGAACCTCTTCGTCAATTTCATAAGCTGTTTGTTCTGAAATTGATTTTTGAGGACTCTGTGCACCAAACATAGCATGATTTCCTTCATATTGTACTGGGCCAAGTTTTTCACTCATACCGTACTCTGTAACCATTGCACGCGCCATTTGTGTCGCCTGTTCAAAGTCGTTTGAAGCTCCTGTAGTTTGGACATTAAAGATAATTTCTTCAGCTACACGTCCACCCATTAAGCCAGCCAATTGCTCTTTCATATCTTCTTTAGATAGAAGCATTTGATCTTCTTTAGGAAGTGCAATCATGTATCCGCCTGCACGGCCTCTTGGTACAATTGTAACCTTATGAACAACGCGGGCATTCGATAAGACTAGGCCAACAATGGTATGTCCTGCCTCATGGTAGGCAACCAATTCACGTTCTTTTTGTGAAACTGTCTTATCTTTCTTAGAAGGTCCAGCAATCACTCTATCTTCTGCTTCATCAATATCTGAAGCATCAATTATCGATTTATTGCGACGAGCAGCAACCAAGGCTGCTTCATTCAAGACATTCTCTAAATCAGCACCAACAAAGCCTGGAGTTTGTTGAGCCACTAATTTCAAATCAACATCTTCTGCTAAAGGCTTGTTCTTAGCATGAACTTTCAAGATTGCTTCACGACCTTTAACATCAGGGCGACCAACCAATACTTTTCTATCAAAACGTCCTGGACGTAAAAGGGCAGGGTCTAGTACATCTGAACGGTTTGTCGCAGCAATGACGATAATCCCTTCATTTCCCTCAAAACCATCCATCTCAATCAAGAGTTGGTTCAAGGTTTGCTCACGTTCATCATTTCCTCCACCGAGGCCGACACCACGTTGGCGACCAACAGCATCAATTTCATCGATAAAGATGATAGCTGGCGCTGCTTTTTTGGCATCTTCAAAAAGAGAACGAACACGACTAGCTCCAACTCCGACAAACATTTCTACAAAATCAGAACCTGAGATACTCAAGAATGGAACACCTGCTTCTCCGGCGACTGCTTTAGCAAGCAAAGTTTTACCTGTTCCCGGAGGTCCCTCCAGAAGGACACCTGCTGGAATACGAGCCCCAAGTTTTGTAAATCGTTTTGGATCTTTTAAGAATTCAACAACTTCAACTAGTTCTTGTTTTTCTTCCTCAGCTCCAGCAACATCTGAAAATCTTACTTTAATATCTTCTTTATTTGCAGCTTTAGCCTTACTACGTCCAAAACTCATTGGATTACGGCCATTTCCTCCTCCCATATTTCCCATCATAGAGAATAGGAAGAAGAATAGAATTCCAAATGGCACAATGGATACGAGTAGATTAATCCACATACCACTTGAACTTTCATGCTTAACAGTTACTTCTGCTTTATGGTCAGTAGCAAGTTTTTGCAATTCTGATACGGTAGTATCTGCAGGAAGAATAGTGCTGGTAAATTTCTCTACCTTAGTAACAGATGGCGTGAAAAACTGAATGCCTGTTTCTTCTCTACTTGTTTTAGGATTTTTATAAACACCCGAAACTTCGATAACACTGCCATTTGGTTGGTAGGTTAATTCTTTTACATTGTCATCGGTAATTTCTTTTACCAATTCTGTATAATTAATTTGCTCACTTTTCCCTGCAACACTACCTGTACTAAAATACTGGTAAGCTGTAACTAGGAAAAAAATAAGTAATAACCATAGAAATGGATTTTTAATTAAACCATTATTTTGTTTTTTCATTAAAAATTATTCTTTCTAATTTGAATACACTTCTTCTTTCAATACTCCAACATAAGGAAGATTACGATAATTTTCTTTGTAGTCTAAACCATAACCTACTACAAACTCATTTGGGATAGTAAAGCAGGTATAGTCTGCCTCAATTTCTACAACACGTCCTTCTGGTTTATCCAACAAGGTTGCAATCTTAACAGAAGCTGCTTCTCTTGCAATAAACATATCTCGCAAATTCTTCAAAGTTTGACCTGTATCAATGATATCTTCTACAAATAGAACATGTCTTCCTTTGATATCTTGAGTCACATCTTGTTTAATATTGATAACACCACTACTTGCTGTTCCACCATGGTAGCTAGAAACCATCATGAAGTCCATTTCAATATGTGTATCAATATGTTTAACCAATTCAGCCATAAAAGGAATAGATCCTTTTAAAATCCCGACTAAGATTGGATTTTTTCCTGCATAGTCTTTAGTGAGTTGAGCACCTAATTTTTTAGCAGCTTCTGTAATTTCATCGTGTGAAACGAGAATTTTTTTAATATCGTTTTCTAACATTTTTTTACCTATCTATTTTTTCTATATAAAGTACAGTGTTCATTATATCATTTTTCGTGTTTTTACTCAAATTACTGGTCGCAATTCCCAAAATTGAGACAATTTCACCAAATTGCTCAATAATCAGAGCAGATTTTCGCTTTTCCATAGGGATTTTCAAATCAATAAATAAACGTCTGAGTTTTTTTCTATGCCCATTTTGAATCAAAACATCTCCTGTTTTTCGATGACGAATGTGTATGGATGTTTCACGTGAAACAGGTATTTGTTGAATTGATTCACCTTCTAATGGAAGTCCAAAAGAAAATAAATATCCTTGATAAGCTACCTGATTTTGATAGTGTAACACAAGTTCATCTTCCTTTTCATCAGCCTGCGGACTGATTTTACAAATCTGAAACTGTTGGTACTCTTTTATCAATTCATAGCCATTTTTAATCGGATGACGATACTGGCTTTTAGATTTTAAAATCTGCTGAACTTCAGCAAACTGAGCTTTTGTAAGATTCAAATCTGGAAAACGATTCAGATAAGTTTGAAGTAAAACTCTTTGTGTAGACTCAGAGTAAGAAAATAACTGCTGTAAATCTTCCACATTAATATTGTTAGATAATTCAGCTATTGCCAAATCATAATCTAAAATTTCATTGCCAATGCCTAAGATTGCATCCCTAAATCGAGGATTTTCTTTTTCCAATTCTGGTAAGTAAGAGTTTCGAATACGATTTCGAAAATAATGATTCTCCTGATTTGATGTATCTTCAAAGTGAAAAATTGATGGAAAGTCTTTTTTCTGAAAATGCAAGAAGGGACGAATGATTTCTATCTCTCCGACTACTTGCTTCTCCTTAATTCCTGATAGATAGCGCAAGCGAGTACCTCGAATCAAGCGCATCAAAATCGTTTCCACCTGGTCATCCGCATGGTGGGCAGTGACTAAGGCTGTCGCACCTGTCTTTTTCATGACCTCTTGAAAAAAATCATAGCGAAAATTTCGTGCACGCGCTTCTGAAAATTCTCCTGAAAAATTGCTGACATAAATAGGAAGTCCAGATTCAGCAGCCAACTTCCTTAATTCCTGTTCTTCCCAATCTGATTCAATTCTCTGCTTATGATTCACATGAGCCAGAATCAATTCAATCTCTAACTCTTTTTGATAAGTAAACAATACCTTAAATAGAAACATAGAATCTAATCCACCAGAAAGAGCTAGCACCACCTTAGTATGCTTTTTAAAATATCCTCTCTTGAGAAAATGATTTAAAAAATCTTGTTCTCTCATTTTAGAACCTCATAAACATCCTTGGCTATCTGAGAAATCGTATCATAATCAGAATTCTTAGTGAAAATAGAAAGAATAAATGGAAAATCTGCGTAGATAACACCCGTATCATGCTTAAATTCGTCCGCATCCCCAATTTTATGAGCTACCTTCACAGAAACACCTTTGGCAATTCGCTGATTATCAAAATCTGTTTTAGTCAAAGACTCTAGCACAAATCCATTTTGATTATAAATAGCTTCCATGACCTTCCCGGCCATCTTGGAAGAAATCAATTTTTCTTTTGGATTCCAATCATCTCCCATAATGGCAGACATCTTGGATTTGAATGTGGCATCAGATTGGTTTGAAATGTAATAACCCAATAGATTATGAGCTACATTATCAGATTCTTTAGATACTTTTGTGATTAAGTCCTTGAGAGAATACTCTTTATTATCCTCTTTTTTAGGAAGACTACCACTTCCCTCTGGTTTATAAGAACCTGGAAAATCATTGACTGCAGATACGTATTTTACAGTCGTATCTAACTGATAAAGACCATCATTTATTTTTTCTTGCGCATAATAGAGATAAGGGAGTTTCAAAACGCTAGCTGCATACATCTTTTCATCTTGATTGATACCTGCTTCTTTTCCAGTAGTCAGTTGCTTAACATAAATAGAGAATGAATCCTTCTGATATTTTTCCGATAACATTTCTTGGACTTTACTCATCCGATTATCTTCTTCAGAAGTTGATTCTTTAGCTACCCATCCAACCTGATCAATATGTAGAAATTCTCTTCCTTCTACAAACATGGTTTTGTCGATTGATACTTGCGAATAAGCTGATAAGGATGATTTCACTTCTTTTAAATCATAAGGGCTATTATACAGTTTAAAGTCAGATTCTAACCATACTTTTTTTATTGTTGAAGTTACCTCTGACTGATCATATAAAAATCGTTTGTCCGCAGCTATAAATTGATGATTTGATAGCTTAAATACCGGAATTCCTTGTTTATTTGAGCGCCACTCGGTTATTTGAAAACTTGTTTTAGGAGTCAATTTTCCAGATTCCACTACTAAATCTTCATTCGCATAGACAGGAACTTCTCCATAAACCATAGGAGAACTTAGCTTTTCTCTAAAATAAATACCAAAGTCAGATTGTGAAAGGTAATAAATTTCTTTCGAAGTATAGACGACTTCTTTTTCTGTGCTAACGACTTTTGAGATGGTCAAAAAACTCGGTAGCAACAAAATAATTAAGAATTTACGCATTCTTCCTTTCCTTTTCTTCTTGTAAACGCAATAATTGATTTTTATCAGCCAATTCTTCCAGCTTTTCATCTGATAAACTCAAAAATTGCTCAATTACATCTAATAAATTTTCCATTTTATCACCTTTGAAGCAAGTCAGGAATCGTATAAACTATTTCCCTCGACTTAGAATAATAGTACTTCGCTCGTGTATATTTGGCAGCATAATCCTCATCTTTCAACTTGGTAGCAAATGCTGTCTCCTTATCCTTTTCATCACTCAAGGTTTGATACTGAGTTTGCAAGTCTGCTAATTGCTGACGTCTTTGGAGTAATTGCTGATAGCTCTGCGCTAAATTAAAAGTTGGCAAGATAAATAATAGCATAATCAAAATCAATACCCACCCCATAAAACGATTCCGTTTTTGTCGTTCTTTCATCAGGTAGCGACGACGTTGGTGTTCATTTTGAATAAAAGAATTATTCAATTGTACAATATTTTTAGACATTTTCTTCTACCCGTGTTTCACTGATAATTTCATACATGCCTGCTGCATCTTCTTTTTTTGTACTATCTTTCATCTCCAGTACTTTTACAAGTAGCAACTTATTGCCAAAGCGAATTTCAACTTGGTCATTAACTTTCAAATCCGTTGAACTTTTGGCCAAGATTCCATTAACCTTAATTCTGCCTTTATCTGCTACTTCCTTTGCGACTGTACGACGCTTGATAATTCGTGATACTTTTAAATATTTGTCTAATCTCATCCTTATTACCTCAACTTATTATTGTACCATTTTTATCTACTTTATAGAAGAAAAATATCAAATGGAATTTTCTTTCTTAGACTCTTTTATCTCTAATAAACTTTCTCCAAAAATCAGCAGACCTTCTAAAATTTCATAATCTTTCTTATTTCGGACATCAAATACAAGCTCCATTGATCCCTTATTCTCAGCGATGCCTGCTTTTAAGTTCGTTGCGGATAAAGATTTAAAATAATCTTGAGCTAAAAACAGTCGTTGAGTGACTTTTTCAAATTGAATTGTAATTTTATTATCTTTTCTTTCCACACGTTGAACAAAGACCTTGTCCAAATATGACTTGACTAAACCAATCTCTAAAAGATAAGCAACTACATCTGGGTATTCTCCAAAACGGTCTATCAACTCCTCTTGTAACTCTTCATAATTGACACGGCTGTCAATTTGACGAATTTTCTTGTAAATTTCAATCTTATGTCGTTGGTCAGAAATATAAGTATCAGGAAGATAGGCATCAATTTGCAAAATCAACTCAGCATTCCCTTTGGTTCTTGTGTTAGCGTTAGCATTACCGTTTCGTTTAGCAATAGCTTCCTCTAGTAACTGTGAATACAATTCAAAACCAACAGAATCAATGAAACCAGACTGGGATTTTCCTAGGAGATTCCCTGCTCCACGAATCGAAAGATCTCGCATAGCAATCTTAAATCCAGAGCCCAATTCTGTAAATCCTTTGATTGCCTCTAATCTCTTTTCAGAGACTTCACTGATTGATTTTTCTGGACGATACATGAGATAGGCATAAGCAATACGATTACTACGACCGACTCTTCCTCTTAACTGATACAAGGTTGACAAACCCATATGGTCCGCATTTTCAATAAACAAAGTATTGGCATTTGGAATGTCCACCCCTGTCTCAATAATGGTAGTCGTCACCAAGATATCGTATTGTCCCTCAATAAAGTCTAGTAGAGTATTTTCCAACTGGATTTCACTCATTCTACCATGAACATAACCAATCGAAGCCTCTGGAATCAACTCCTGTAATTCTGAAACCTTCTGGTCAATCGTGTCAACTTTGTTGTAAAGGTAGTAAACTTGACCTCCACGCTCCATTTCACGCAAAACAGCATCACGAATGACACTATCATTCTTTTCCAAAACATATGTCTGAACAGGATAACGATTAGTCGGCGGAGTTTCAATAACAGACAAATCTCTGATTCCCAACATAGACATATGGAGGGTACGAGGGATTGGAGTAGCGGTCAAAGTTAGGACATCCACTTGTTTCTTCAACTCTTTCAAGGTTTCCTTGTGCTTGACACCAAATCGTTGTTCTTCATCAATAATCATCAAGCCCAAATCAGCAAACACAACATCTTTTGACAAAACACGATGGGTTCCAATCAAAATATCAACTTGACCGTTTTTTAATTTTTCAAGTGTTTCAGTCTGCTCTTTTTTACTTCTAAAGCGACTCAATACATCAATATTAACTGCAAAATTTTGGAATCGTTCCTTAAAATTTGTATAGTGCTGTTGCGCTAAAACCGTCGTCGGAACTAAGACGACAGCCTGTTTGTGATCATTGACTGCCTTAAAGGCTGCACGCATAGCAACTTCAGTCTTTCCAAAACCAACATCCCCAACTAAAAGTCTATCCATTGGCTGAGAAGCCTGCATATCTCTCTTGATTTCCTCAATACTACGAAGTTGATCATCCGTTTCAACATAAGGGAAAGCATCATCAAAGGCATCTTGATCTTCATTATCAGCTGAAAAAGCAAAACCCTTCAACTGGTTACGTTCAGAGTAGAGTTTAATTAAATCGTCAGCTATATCCTCTACCTGGTTCTTAACCTTTTGCTTGGCCTTTTTAAAATGACCGTCATTTAATTTATTGAGCTTTGGAGCTTTCCCATCACTTGAAACATATTTAGACAGTAGATGAATCTGTTCTACTGGGATAGAGATTTGATCCCCGTTTTGGTATTGAACACTAACATAATCACGGTGAATCCCCTTGATTTCAATTGTTTCAATTCCTAGATATTGACCAATCCCATGAATATGGTGAACAACGTAATCTCCTTTTTCAAGTTCATTGTAATCTTTTAATCTCTCTGCGTTTGAAACATGCTGTCTTCGAAAACGACGTTTCAATTTCTTTTGAAAAATCTCATGTTCAGTTATCAATAAAATCTTTTCATCTACAAAATGAAAACCATGTCTTAGGTTACTCTCAATTAAGTTTACAGATTGTTGATAGATTCTTGACTTATCTCTGGAATCCAATTTAATCTGATATTCCTCTAACATATCCTCCAATGTTTTACTTCCCATTGAATTGCTAGATTGCAGGATAATAGTGTAATCCATTTTTTTGTATCGTTCAATTTCTTCTTTTAAAAAAGAAAATTGATTGAAAAACTCCTGCATAGGATATTGATTAAATTGATAAATTTGGTCAAACTTGAGATTTCCTAGTCCCTTTTGAAGATTAGAGAAAAAAGTCACCGGACTTTGTTTTTTATAGATTTGTTCAATATCAGCAAAATACTGCATATCAGAAAATGCTTTACTATTCTGTAATTCTTCTGTAAAGTACTGCGCTAATTCTCTTTCAAAGACTTCATACTGATTCATCAATTTTTGATAATCATCAAAGAATATTGGTATGTTTTTTTCAATATAATCAAATACAGTCCATGTCTTATCATAGCATAAAGATAAAAATTTCCGTGAATCAGAATGCATTTGTTTTTGGTGAAAACTTGAAAGAATTTCTTCTAAGTATGATTTTAAAATAGGTGATAACGTTTTTGAAATCTGTTTTTCTAAAGCTGACTGACCTCGTTGATAATCATTTTCTCTCAAAAGTATGTCGCTAGCTGGAAAGATTGTGAGTTCTGTCTTATTTTCTTTCGATAATTGTGTTTCTACTTCAAATGACCTGATACCATCAATTTCATCACCAAAAAACTCAATTCGGCAAGGTTCTAACTGGGATATTTCAAAAATATCTAAAATATCTCCTCGCAGACTAAATTCGCCTTGAGTTTGTACTTGTGTAACTTTTCGATAGCCAATTTCCTTTAACTGATGGATAAGCGCGTGTTGATCATATTCTTCACCAAGTGAGATTTTTACAATACTATCTTTGAATACATTGGGAGACGGTAAAATCAATCGACTTGCTGCGATATTACAAACTAAAATCCCTCTCTTAGATGAATCAGTCAAAAAACGCAAGGCTTCAACCCGTGAAATGATTTTTTCTTGTGAAGACATCAAAAACTCCACCATAGGAGTATCATCTACCAAAAATGGATAGACAAGTTCCTCACCCAAGATAGATAGAAGATCACTAACAAGTCCTTCTGCTTCTCCATAAGTTGACGTCAACAATACAATCTTATCTTCTTTTTCTAAACTGCTTGCAATTGCAAGAGACTTAGTAGACGTTGATAAACCAAGTATCAGTTGTCTTTTCTTATCTGTTAAATTTTGATGCCATTTTTTGATCTGATTATTTTCTGAGAATAAATCTAATAAGGTCACCATTTATCCATTATACCTCTGCATTGTTTTCTCAAAATTTTTCTCTTGTAAATAGTAGTTTACAGAATCGTCAACCTTGTCAATAGACTGTAAAATACCGATATAATCATCCCTGTCAAAGGTACTCAAAACATGGTGAACAACTGACATACCATTTTTAGGTCTCCCAATTCCAATCTTAACACGGTTAAAGACCTGAGTTCCAATATGTTGAATAATAGACTTAATACCATTGTGACCACCTGCTGAGCCCTTTGCTCTTAAACGAATCTTTCCAACTTCCATGTCAAGGTCATCGTAAATGATAAGTAAATCTTCAATATCCAAACCATAGTAAGTCAATAAAGCATGAACTGCTTTTCCACTTTCATTCATAAAGGTCGTTGGTTTAACCAGATAAATTTTTTCTCCATTGAAGAAAAAGGATGCTAGGTCTGCTTGAAATATCTTATCGTGTGTAAAAGTGACATTTTGTTTTTTCGCTAGTTGGTCAATCAACATGAAACCAACATTGTGTTTTGTTTCAAAATATTTATCCCCTGGATTTCCCAAGCCTACAAGTAATTTGGTCATTTATTTTTCCTTTCAAAAGCCAAAAGGGTTGGAATTTTTTTCCAACCTAATTGACACCATTTATTAATTTTTTAGACATTAAAGCGGAATTCCATGATATCGCCATCTTGAACGATATATTCTTTTCCTTCTTCACGCAAGCGTCCAGCTTCTTTTACGGCCTTTTCAGATCCGTATTTCACTAAATCCTCATATGACATGGTTACTGCACGAATAAATCCTTTTTCAAAGTCTGAGTGGATAATCCCAGCTGCTTGAGGAGCCTTCATACTACGTTTGAAAGTCCAAGCGCGAACTTCTTTTTCACCAGCTGTGAAGTAAGTTCCCAATCCAAGCAAGTGGTAAGCTGCACGCGTCAACTTATCTACACCTGATTCTGTCAAACCAATGGCTTCAAGAAACTCTTTTTTATCTTCATCGTCCAATTCAGAAATTTCTTCCTCAGCACGCGCAGAAATGACGACTACTTCAGCATTTTCTGTCGCTGCAAATTCACGAATTTGTTTGACATAGTTGATAGAGTCAGGTTCTGAAACCACATCCTCGTCAACATTAGCAACATAGAGCACTGGTTTAGTCGTCAAAAGGAAAAGACCTTTTACAACCTTTTGTTCCTCATCTGTAAATTCAATAGTTCGAGCTGATTTCCCATCTTCAAGGACTGGTTTAATCTTTTGAAGAACATTAAACTCAGCTACTGATTCTTTATCTTTTTGCGTACGTGCCATCTTTTCTACACGCGCATATCGTTTGTTCACCGATTCTAAGTCAGCAAGAATCAATTCTAGGTTAATGGTGTCAATATCGGCAAGTGGATCTACAAAGGCGTCTTCACGTCCTTGCTCGCGCATCACATTTTCATCATCAAAAGCACGAACTACGTGAACAATCGCATCTACTTCACGAATATTGGCCAAGAATTTATTCCCTAGCCCTTCTCCTTTTGAAGCTCCTTTTACAATCCCTGCAATATCTGTAAATTCAAATGTTGTTGGCACTGTCTTTTTAGGAGTAATCATTTCAGTTAGTTTTTGTAGGCGTTCATCTGGAACTTCAACCATTCCAACGTTTGGATCAATCGTCGCAAATGGGTAGTTTGCTGCCTCTGCTCCTGCTTTTGTAATTGCATTAAATAGTGTTGATTTACCAACGTTTGGCAAACCAACGATACCTGCTGTCAAAGCCATATTTCTCATTCTCCGTTTTCATTTCAATCCCTAATATTATAACACAAAAAGGGAAAACTTGCTAACCCTCTAACTAAGGGTTCTCAGTCAATAATTTTATTCATTTTTCGATCAAAATCATAGCGTCCCATCATGACAACATGGTCACAATTACTGCATTTGATTTTGATATCTGCTCCTACACGTGTAATTTCCCAACGATTAGCTTTTTTTCCTGTTGACTTGATGGTGCAAGCATGTGGTTTTTTCATTTCAACAAAATTTCCAACTTGATACATACTATTCTCCTTTTCTTTTTCGATTATATCATAAAAGAGGCGAGCTAAGCTCAACCTCTTTCACTTAATTTGTACGAACTGGTGTAATGAGCTGCATGAAGTCTTCGTCAGTATCTGCTGGCACAAGAGTAAATGGACGAACAGCTGAGATAAAGCTAATGGTAACCTTTTCGCTATTTAAAGCTTTAAGAGAATCAATTAAGTAAGTTGGGTTGAAACTAATGGTCAAATCTTCACCAGTAACCTGATCAGTATCGATTTCTTCGTTTACTTTACCAACTTCTGGAGAGTGAACATGGGCGCTAACAATACCACCTTTAATTTCAAGTTTCACAGTACCATTTTGAGTCGCACTTGATAAAAGACGAGCACGCTCCATTGACTGGCGTAAGTTTACCACATCAAAAGTAATAGTAGTGTTAAAGTCTGTTGGAATCAAGCGATCTGTATCAGGATAGTTTCCTTCTAGGAGACGAGTATAGAAGCTAATATTTTCGCTTCTAAAGAGGATTTGGTTATTGGCAAAGAAAATCTCTACAGTTTCGATATCATCTGTAAATACCACTGAAAATTCGCGTAGAGAACGGCTAGGAATCACGACATCAAAATCATCACTATTTTTCTCAAGCATTAATTTTTTCTGGCTTAGACGATGAGAGTCTGTTGCCACTGTTTTTAGCTCCTTATGCTGACTCAATACAAAATGAACACCTGTTAAAATTGGACGACTTTCTTGTGTACTTGCAGCAAAAGCTGTTTCATTGATAATTTTCTTGAGCAATTTTGTTTCAAGAACCAAAGGAGTGCTTGCTGAAATTTCTTGGATTCGTGGATACTGTTCACTATCTTTTCCTTTTAAGGTAATTTCTGATTTGCCGCTGGTTAAAACAATTTGATTTTGTTCAATTTCTTTAAAATCAAGAGTTACATCAGGTAGGCTAGATACCACATTGATAAAGAAAGAAGCTTCAAGAAGGATCGAACCTAAAGAAGTAATTAATAGACCAGCATCTTCATTTTTTTGAGAAATAAAATTTTCAATTGAAATTTGACCATTTGAACCAATTAAAGTAACACCTTCATTGGTCACGTCAATTTTGACAGTTGATAAAATAGGAATGGCATTTTTAGAACTAATAGCTCTTTTAGTTGTATTTAAGGCTTGTAGAAATAAATTTTTATTAATTGAAAAATGAATCATGGATTCTCCTTTATTTATTTTTAGTATTAGAAGGATAATAGTAATAATAGAGTCTGTGAAATCTGTGGAAAACAGACTTTAAACAAGTCATATCAAGTTTTTTGGCTTGTTTAAAAAATGTGGATAAAAAAGATAATAAAGTAAAAGTTATCCACAACTTATTTGATTTTCTTTTTGATTGATTCAATTTCTAAGCGTAAATTATCGTCTTCATCAATCAAAGATTTAATTTTAGCATGGGCATGAATAACTGTTGTATGATCTTTTCCACCAAATTCCTTCCCAATTTTTGGAAGACTATTATCTGTTAGTTCTCTAGATAAATACATGGCTACTTGACGGGCTAACACAATGTTTTGAAGGCGTCTGCTTCCCTTCATTTCTTTGACACTAACTCCATAGAAGTTACCAACTTCATTTTGGATTTTGTCAATTGGGATGACGAGCATTTGGCTAACATCTTGTTTTCGAGCTCTAATAGCTTCTGCAGCAATATCAATAGTGATATCCTTGATATTTTTTACTCTGGCAATTAAAGTGATGTCGTTTATGGCTCCCTCAAGATCTCGAACATTTGAATCAAATTGCCCAGCTAGGTATTCTAGAGTATCACTTTGGAAATTGTAGCCTAAATGTTCCGTTTTACTTTGTAAAATGGCAATGCGTGTTTCAAAGTCAGGGGGTGTGATAGTTTGTGTCAATCCCCAACTAAAGCGCGTGACAAGCCTCTCCTCGAGCCCTTCTAAATGTTTTGGACTACGATCACTGGTTAGGACAATCTGTTTTTGCTTGTCATGAAGGGCGTTAAAGGTATTGAAAAATTCTTCCTGAGTTGCGACTTTTTTTCCGCTGAGTGACTGGATATCATCGATTAACAAAAGATCAAGACTACGATAGGTTTTTTTAAATTTTTCCATTTCCCCAAGTCTTAGGTGATCAAGAAAGTCATTAATAAAGCTTTCAGCAGGTATGTATTTGACACGTGCATTTGGAATATTTTTTAGAATTTCATTTCCAATAGCGTTTAATAAGTGAGTCTTACCAAGGCCTGGTCCTCCATAGATAAAAAGAGGGTTATAGGTCAGAGCCAAATCTTCAGAGACAGCTAAAGCGGCTGATACAGCCCAAACATTTCCATCCCCTTGAATAAAGTTATCAAAGGTATACTTTTCTTTTAATCCCGTATCTGAATAAGGAATAGATACTAACTTTGGACTATAGTCATAAAGAGTTAAATTTGTAGCTTCTTCAACTTGTGAGCTAGTCGTATCTTGAGGTTTGGTGAAAATATAGTGGGGAGTTATTTCAGCGTCATAAATTTCAAAACCAGCTACTACAATAATATCTTTTAGTTGTTTTTCCCAGACCATTTCCATTTCAGAGCGAGGTAGAAATATAGTGGCAACATTTTCCTCTACCTTGATGAGTTCAGCTTGAATAGCATAGAAATCATACATGGATCGAGTCAGTCTTTCTTGTGCAAATTCTAATATACGATTCCAAAATTGTTTTTCTTTCAATCTTTTCTCCTCCTTTACTATTTAAAAGTTTAATACTAGAGATATTTTACCATAGATAGCAAGAATTTTCCACAAGCTGTGAAAAATAATCCACAATGTTACCAAACTTTATCCACAGGTTGGGGATAAAAGAAAAAATTATTGATTTATTAAGCTTTTTATCGAAAAACATAGTGGATAACCTTGTGAGATAAAAAAATAAAAGAACAGCCTTATTTCAGGCTGTTGATAATTCTACTATATTCTTCTTGATTTGAAAAAGAAATAATGATTTTTCCACTGTCTTTTTTAGATAGTTTAATTTCTACATCTAATCCGAGTAGTTTTCTTAACTGTTTTTCTTCATTTTGTATGAAATGATTCGTTTTTTGCTGTTTCTTTTGTTTTTTCTCTGTCAGAAGAGCTTCTAACTTCCTTACAGAAATATCTTCTTCTATAATCCGTTGAAAGAAATAGTCTTGTTGTTCCTTATTTAACCCAACTAGGGAACGCGCATGGGCTTGTGATAGTTTGCCATTTTCTACTTCTGAGAGAATCTGTTCTGGCAAGGAAAGTAAACGAATGGAGTTGCTGATATATGGACGAGACTTGCCCATTTTATCTGCAATTTCAGCATGGGTGAATCCTTTCTCTACGAGAGATTCATAGGCGCGTGCTTCTTCTATTGGGTTTAAATTTTCTCTCTGTAAATTTTCAATAATGGACTGAACCATCATCTCTTGGTCTGAAATCTGTTTAACAACAGCTGGGATAGACCGTAGACCAGCTAAAAGTGAAGCCCGATAGCGTCTCTCTCCTGCAAGGATTTCATAACCAATAACAGGAGATTGACGAACAATAATCGGTTGAATGACCCCATTTTCTTTGATAGACTGTGCTAGTTCATCTAGTTTTTCTCTATCAAATTCTTTTCGGGGTTGATAGGGATTTTTTTGTATATCTGTGATAGAAATCATCTCAAATTTTTCCATGATTCTACACTAACACATCTTTTCTCTTATGTAAAGCTTTCTTTACATAGATGTCAATTAAGATTCTAAATCACCTGAACTCTTGTCAAGTTTAATAGATGTAGTTTCTTCTTTACCGTTGCGATAGTAAGTGATCTTAATGGTGTCTCCGATAGAATGATTGTAAAGAGCACTTTGTAAGTCTGTTGATGAAGCAATCTCTTTGTCATCTACTTTTGTAATTACATCGTATTTTTCAAGGTGACCATTGGCAGGCATATTACTTTGTATCGAACGAACAACTACACCAGATGTAACATTACTTGGAATATTGAGTCTTCTGATGTCGCTTGTACTCACATTAGATAAATTAACCATCTGGATTCCCAAAGCTGGACGCGTCACTTTTCCGTTTTTTTCTAACTGTTCAATAATATTGATAGCATCATTTGCAGGGATTGCAAAACCAAGACCTTCTACAGATGTTCCTCCATTTGTGGCAATTTTACTTGAGGTAATTCCGATAACCTGTCCTTGGATATTGATCAGTGGGCCACCAGAGTTACCTGGATTAATAGCAGTATCAGTTTGGATGGCTTTTGTAGAAATGGCTTGTCCATCTTCAGATTTTAAAGATACATTTCGATTAAGACTAGATACGATACCTTGAGTGACAGTATTTGCATATTCAGAACCTAACGGACTACCAATGGCAATAGCAGTTTCTCCTACGGTTAACTTGCTAGAATCACCAAACTCAGCTACTGTTGTCACTTTTTCTGAAGAGATTTTGACGACAGCAATATCAGAGAAAGTATCCGCTCCGACAATTTCTCCAGGTACTTTAGTCCCATCTGATAATCGAATATCTACTTTGCTAGCGCCATTTATAACGTGATTGTTGGTGACGATGTAAGCTTCTTTATCATTCTTTTTATAAATAACGCCAGATCCCTCACTAGAGATTTGCTGAGAATCTGTATCAGTCTCATCATTGCCAAATACGCTATTTTGTCTATTTGCTGAATAAGTAATAACGGATACAACGGCATCTTTTACTTTATTAACAGCCTGTGTTGTTGAATTTTCGTTCTTATAGGCAGTTTGTGTAATAGTACTATTGTTGTTAGAGTTGTTTACACTACTTTTTTGAGTTAGTTGAGTTATTGAAAAACTACCCAAGGCTCCACTAAAAAAGCTAATGACGATAACGACTAATAATTGAAACCATTTTTTGTAAAATGTTTTTAGATGTTTCATATTTGCCTCCATATGTTTGAATTACTGAAAGTATAAACTGACTAGCTTAATTATAACTTAAACACAAAAGTTTTACACAAACTGTGGATAACTCTTTTGAAGCTGTGATTTTCTTAATTGAAATCTATTTTTTATTTTGTGAATAAGATGTGAAAAAATAGAGAATATGTTAGAATAGAGTCATGAAAATTAAAGTTGTAACAGTTGGGAAACTGAAAGAAAAGTATTTAAAAGATGGTATCGCAGAGTATTCAAAACGAATTTCTAGATTTGCTAAGTTTGAAATGATTGAGTTATCAGATGAAAAAACACCAGATAAGGCCAGTGAATCAGAAAATCAAAAGATTTTAGAAATAGAAGGTCAGAGAATTTTATCAAAAGTTGCTGACCGTGATTTTGTTATTGCATTAGCTATTGAAGGGAAAATGTTCTCTTCAGAAGAATTTAGTAAGCAGTTAGAAGAAGCTTCTATAAAAGGATTTTCTACTCTTACCTTTATTATTGGGGGAAGTTTAGGATTGTCATCAGCTGTAAAAAATAGAGCCAATCTTTCTGTCAGTTTTGGTCGCCTAACCTTGCCCCATCAGTTAATGAGACTAGTTCTTGTTGAACAAATCTATCGCGCTTTTACGATTCAGCAGGGATCACCCTATCATAAATAAATTGACTTTTAATTGAATTTTTGGTAGAATAATTGTGTTAGGTCTCATAGCTCAGCTGGATAGAGCATTCGCCTTCTAAGCGAACGGTCGCAGGTTCGAATCCTGCTGGGATCAATATAATAGCAAAGCTGGGAATTTTCCCGGCTTTTTTCTTAAAAAAGTACACTTTGGGAGAAAAAAATGACAGTTGAGAGAATTTTATCTAAAACGAAATTCCATTTTGTATAATGGTTTTTGTAAGTTAGCTTACAAGAAAAAACATTTTAGGAGATTTTATTATGAAAAACACAGTTAAATTGGAACAGTTTGTAGCCTTGAAGGAAAAAGACTTGCAAAAGATTAAAGGTGGGGAAATGAGACTTCCAAAAATCCTCCGTGATTTTATTTTCCCAAGAAAAAAGTAATAAAATAAGGGGAAAGAGTAATGAATTTATTTGGATTTGGGACAGTTATTGGTCATTTTTTAATTATTAGTCACAGTTACCGTTTAATTTGTAAAGGTCAAATAAAATCAAAGGAACTATATTTTTTTGGTCTCTATACATTACTAGTAGAAGCAGTACTTGAACTTTCCTTTTATCTTCTATATTTAGATGAAATAGTGATTGAAAGATTTTTATTTCCTTTGGGCCTATATTCCTATTTTCGATGGATTAAACAGTATGAGAGGGATAGAGGACTATTCCTAAGTTTACTACTATCTCTTTTATATGAGAGCACTCATAACTTTCTGTCCGTAACTTTCTCTTCTATAACAGGAGACAATTTTGTTTCACAATATCATGCCCCATTCTTTTTCGTTGTAACGGTGTTGACCTATTTTGTTGTCTTAAAAATCATTCATTATTTCCATTTGGAACTAGCCTATTTTGACAAAGACTACCTCTATCCTTTCTTGAAAAAAGTATTTTTTGCCTTACTACTGCTCCATATTGTATCTTTCGTTTCAGATATGGTAAGTACGGTTAAACATTTGAATAGTTTTGGAAGTATTTTGTCATCTATTGTTTTTATCTCGTTACTTTTGACCTTCTTTGCAATGAATTCGCATAAAGAACAAATGGAAAAAGAGATTGCTTTGAAGCAGAAGAAATTTGAACAGAAACATTTACAAAACTATACAGACGAAATTGTCGGACTGTATAATGAAATCCGTGGTTTTCGACATGACTATGCTGGAATGCTTGTCAGCATGCAGATGGCAATTGACAGTGGTGATTTACAAGAAATTGACAGAGTTTACAATGAAGTTTTGGTCAAAGCTAATCACAAACTGCGTTCAGATAAGTACACTTACTTTGATTTGAACAACATAGAAGATTCAGCTTTACGAAGTTTGGTTGCTCAGTCCATTGTCTATGCTCGAAATAATGGTGTAGAGTTTACACTGGAAGTAAAAGATACGATTACCAAGCTCCCAATTGAACTATTGGATTTGGTTCGTATTATGAGTGTTTTATTGAACAATGCTGTCGAAGGATCGGCTGATAGTTATAAAAAGCAGATGGAAGTAGCAGTTATTAAGATGGAAACTGAAACAGTGATTGTGATTCAGAATTCATGTAAAATGACGATGACTCCTTCAGGAAATCTATTTGCCTTAGGATTCTCCACTAAGGGAAGAAATCGCGGAGTCGGATTAAATAATGTGAAGGAACTACTAGATAAGTACAACAATATTATTTTAGAAACAGAGATGGAAGGCAGTACATTTAGACAAATCATTAGATGTAAGAGGGAATTTGAATGAAAGTTTTAATTTTAGAAGATGTTATTGAACATCAAGTGAGACTAGAGAGAATATTGGATGAAATTTCGAAAGAATCGAATATTCCAATATCATACAAGACAACGGGAAAAGTCCGTGAATTTGAAGAATACATTGAAAACGATGAAGTAAATCAGCTTTATTTCCTAGATATTGATATTCATGGAATTGAGAAAAAGGGATTTGAAGTGGCTCAGCTCATTCGTCATTACAATCCTTACGCTATTATCGTCTTTATCACCAGTCGATCAGAGTTTGCGACTCTAACCTATAAATACCAGGTATCAGCCCTAGATTTTGTTGATAAGGATATCAACGATGAGATGTTTAAGAAGAGAATTGAGCAAAATATCTTTTACACGAAGAGTATGTTACTTGAAAATGAAGATGTGGTGGATTATTTTGACTACAATTACAAGGGAAATGATTTAAAAATCCCTTACCATGATATTTTGTATATTGAAACGACAGGAGTCTCTCATAAATTACGTATTATTGGTAAGAATTTTGCCAAAGAGTTTTACGGTACTATGACAGATATTCAGGAAAAGGACAAACATACTCAGCGATTTTATTCTCCTCATAAGTCATTTTTGGTAAATATAGGCAATATTAGAGAGATTGATCGAAAAAATCTAGAAATTGTTTTCTATGAAGATCATCGTTGTCCTATTTCAAGATTAAAAATTAGAAAATTAAAAGATATTTTAGAGAAAAAATCTCAAAAGTGATTGACAATTAGCAAGAAATTGATATAATGGTTATATCTGCTACAGATAGAAGGTCCGTTGGTCAAGGGGTTAAGACACCGCCTTTTCACGGCGGTAACACGGGTTCGAATCCCGTACGGACTATTTTATCCGCCATAGCTCAGTTGGTAGTAGCGCATGACTGTTAATCATGATGTCGTAGGTTCGAGTCCTACTGGCGGAGTATAGATAAAAGGGAACACAGCTGTGTTCCTCTTTTTGTATCAATTTGTATCACCAAGCATTTTCATAAGGAAGTTTGTTATTTCTTGAGAACTTTCTTTTTTTCCATGTGCAATCCAAGTTTGGCAGACACCAAAAAGTGCATGAGTTAGATAGATGCTACTATATTCTAATTCAGTGGTATTTAGATTCAGTTGCATAAATCGCTTTTGTAAATCTGTACTGAGCATGATATGAAGTTTATTTCGTAAGAAATTTTGGATTTCTTTAGTCCCATTTTCAGAAAGAAGGGCAGCCAGAAGTGGTTCTGACTCTAGATATTCAAAAACTTCTAAAATAGCGTCTCTTTTGTGATGAGCATGTTTTTGAAAAATATATTCAAATGTATGAAATAGCTTGCTTTGATAGTGCTCAATCATATCATACTTATCCTTATAGTGCGTATAGAAGCTGGAACGGCTAATTCTGGCTTTTTCTACTAACTTGACAGTAGAAATTTGATCAAATGGCTGTTCCATCAGTAATTGTACCATAGCATTTTCAATAGTTCGCTTTGTTTTTAAGCGTTTGTTACTTTCTTTCATATTTCCTCCTTATAAACAAATTAGACTATATGTCTAAAAATAGATTTTTTATCTTGTAATTTAGATTTTTTAATGTATAATCTATTATATCAAAATTTTAGACAATATGTTTAAAAAAGGAGAAACTATGTTTAAAGAATGGAAATCAATTTTTAAAAAACCAACCTTTATTATTGTCATGATCGGGATTTCTCTTATTCCAGCTCTGTACAATATCATATTTTTGTCATCAATGTGGGACCCATATGAGCAATTGTCTGACTTACCCGTGGCAGTTGTAAATAATGATAAAGAGGCTTCCTATAATGGTAATACTATGGCAATAGAAAAAGACATGGTGTCCAATTTAAAAGAAAATAAAACCTTGGATTTTCATTTTGTAAATGAAGAGGAAGGAAAGAAGGGATTGGAATATGGCGATTACTATATGGTAGTGACTTTACCAAGTGATTTATCTGAAAAAGCAGCTTCTATTTTAACGGACCATCCAGAGCAAATGCAAATTGATTATCAGACTTCAAGTGGTCATAGCTTTATTGCCAGCAAGATGAGTGATTCTGCTATGACACAATTAAAGCAGAATGTTTCTACCAATGTAACCAAGACCTATACTAAAGCTTTATTTAACAAAATGGTCGATTTAAAGGATGGCATGAGTCAAGCAGTTTCTGGTATTGAAAAATTAACTGATGGAGCGAATCAGTTAGTGACAGGAAGTCAAACATTAACTACTAACCTACACTCTTTAGCAGCTTCAAGTTTAACATTTTCAAATGGAACGGAGCAGTTTACTAAAGGATTATCCTCTTATGTCTCTGGTGTTGAACAACTTCATCTTGGCTTAGGAAATTTTAATAGTGGTTTAGTTACATATACTGGTGCAGTGAGTCAATTAGATAGCGGATTAGGTCAATTAGCTTCTAAAAATCCTGAATTAGTGAGGGGAATTAATCAATTATATATTGGTGTAGAATCTTATACTGGCGGTGTTTATCAGCTCAATACTGGTCTTAATCAATTCTCATCTGGTGTTAGTGCCTATACAAATGGAGTGGGAAGTCTTGCCACAGGTGCTAATCAGTTATCCAATCAATCAGCTACACTTCGAATAGGTGTGGAGCAATTAAGTGAAGGAATTCAACAACTTTCTAGCAAGTTAGATGCTTCGTCCGAGCAAAAAGATCAAATTAATCAATTATCCTCTGGTCTGAATCAGTTAAATCAAGCTATTCAAAATATTGATATTGGAGATACAAAACAATTAGATTCTGTTTTATCAAGTATAGTATCTCTTTCTAATCAAATGTTAGCAAGTGCTCAGTCTGATAAAGCGACTACATTAGCTAATATTCAATCGACAGGAGCTTATCAATCATTGACAAGTGAGCAACAAGCTGAGATAAGTTCTTCTGTATCTCAAAATTCGACTGATAGTATTCAATCGGCTCAGTCAATAATAGCTTTAGTACAAGGTTTACAGGGAAGTTTGGAAAACTTACAAAATCAATCTTCAAATCTTTCGACATTAAAAAATTAAGCTAATCAAGTATTACCGCTTGCTTCTACTTCTTTGACAGGATTGTCAAGTGGATTAACAGAAATACAGGGAGCAGTGACGAGTAAATTAGTTCCTGCTAGTCAGTCGATTGCATCAGGTGTAAACGCATATACTGCAGGTGTTGATAAAGTTTCTCAAGGTGCAAGTCAACTAAGTGAAAAGAATTCCACCTTGACAGGTAGTTTGGATCAACTAGTTTCAGGCTCAAACACCTTGACACAAAAATCTTCTATCTTGACAGCAGGAGTTAGTCAATTAGTTGAAAAAACTCCAGAATTAGTATCTGGTATTGAAAAATTATCAACTGGCTCTAACCAATTGAATCAAAAGAGTCAAGAATTGATAGCAGGAGTTGATAAATTGCAGTCAGGATCTAGCCGACTAGCTGACAAATCCAGTCAGTTAATTTCAGGTGCTTCTCGATTAGAAAGTGGAGCTAATAAATTGGCAGATGGATCTGGGAAACTTGCAGAAGGTGGAACAAAGTTAACTTCTGGATTGGAAGATTTACAGTCAGGAGTTGCTTCTTTGGGACAAGGATTAGGTAATGCTAGTGATCAACTCAAGTCAGCATCAACAGAATCTAAAAATGCAGAGATTTTGTCAAATCCTCTCAGTCTCTCCAAAACTGACAATGACCAAGTTCCTGTAAATGGAATTGCAATGGCTCCGTATATGATATCAGTTGTTCTTTTTGTTGCAGCAATATCAACGAATATGATCTTTACGAAGTTGCCTTCAGGATGTCATCCGGAGAGCCGTTGGGCTTGGTTGAAATCTCGAGCTGAAATAAATGGTATTATAGCTGTTTTAGCAGGGATTTTGGTATATGGAGGAGTTCATCTTATTGGTCTAACTGCTAATCATGAAATGAAAACATTTATTCTCATCATATTAACAAGTTTAGTATTCATGTCCATGGTGACCTCTTTAACAACATGGAATAGCCGTATAGGAGCTTTCTTTTCTCTTATTTTGCTTTTATTACAGTTAGCATCAAGTGCAGGTACTTACCCACTTGCTTTGACAAATGATTTCTTTAGAGCTATTAATCTCTGTTTACCAATGAGTTATTCAGTTTCGGGATTACGACAAACAATCTCTATGACAGGAAATATTCATTATCAAGTCATTTTCCTTGCTGTCATACTAGCTCTATTTACTGGTTTAGGTATACTAGCCTATCAACCTAAGAAAATGGAAGAAGATTAAAAAAATCGACCGATTAACTGGTCGATTTTTTATGCCTTAGATGACTTTCGTCTGTGATTATAGATTCCAAATAGTAAGAGAGAAGTAAAGGAACAGATTGCTCCAGTAATAAAACCATTGGGAATGAAGGAAAGTGTAATAGTTCCTTTCCCCTTGGGAATGTCAACTTTCATAAATCCAGTTTGAGCTTGTTTAATTTCTATTTTCTTACCATCTTGGTAGGCAGACCAACCTTTGTCATAAGGAATGGTGAAGAAAATAGATGTATCTTGTTGGACATCATATGTAGCAAAAACCTTGTTTTTAGAAGTTGATACTGTGACAGGTTGTTCTTTAATTTTTTGAATTGCCTCGGTGAAAGTTTTGGTATCTAAACGATAGAAGGTAGGAGATTCAAATGATACTTGTGAATTTCCAGGGAAACTAACATTGATATTGAAAGTTTTTTTCTCTTTAGTATAGCCTAGATTAAAGAAGGAGAAGACATTATCAGTTGTAAAAGTCTTTTTTTCACCATTTACAAGGATGTCAACCTTCTTTTGTTTATCGTTAGAAAAGTGAAGGTTTATGAAAGAGAGATAAACTTGGCTGTTTTCTGGAACTTCAATTTGATACTGGATTGCTGCATCTTCATTTGAAGAACTTGTGACACTAATCAAATCATTAGTATTTTCTATTTTTTCTGTTTTTTCATAAGGTATTGGAGAAAAATAATCAAAATTGACGTTAGCAAGTTGATTTAAAAATGAGGCCTGATTATCCAAGGTATGTTCATTGAACTTGACATCATTGTAAACAGATTGACTAGCAACTGCAATCGGAAGAGAGTATTGATTTTCATATAGGGTAAGATTATCTTTTTGATAGATATCTTTAAAGCCATACTTATCGATAGGACTGTCTGAGATATTGTACTGGATACCAAATAAACTATCAGCCAAAATACTATTATTTGCATATCGGAGATTGAGATTAGTCCCAGAGGATTTAAAACCAAGTTTATCTAAAGTAGAGCTTGATGAACGATTTCGAACAGATGAAAATTGAGAGATTCCATTGTAGTTGAATTTCATACTGTCATTTCCTGTCTGAGTTTGTAGTTTTTCAGTACGAGTAAATTGATTTCCAATATATGTTGAGAAAGATTCCATAGCTGGGATATCTCGACTATAAGCACTTCGAGAAGCAAATCCCCATTCCTTAGCAATTCCGTCCATTTGAGATGAAGCATTTAAACTCATTTCAACCAGTATAAATAAAGAGATTAGAATGGCAAATAGATTCACAGATATAAACTTTTTGATAACTGCAAGGAGTAAAAGAGAATAGACAACCAAAAATTCAAGAGTAAGCAGAATATTCAAATCTGTTAAAAAAGAATAATGCGATTTTAGATAGATGGTAGCTAAAAATCCTGCTACTACAAGAAAAAGCGAAACTAAAAAATTCCAGACTTTAAGTTCTTTCAGACGCTTTAAGACTTCTGCTGCTGTGTAAATTAACAAGGTAGAGAAAATCCAAGCATAGCGATGTAAAAACATGTTTGGAGTATGCATGCCTTGCCAAAATAAGTCAAGAGCTTCTATGTAAAAGCTTGCAATTAGAAATGCAAAGAATATTACATATATGAGTTTCACGTGAAACTTAATAGATTTCAGCGTAAAAAATAAAATGGTCAAAATAAAGGGAAGTAGTCCAACAAAAATCATTGGGATGGCCCCATACTTTGTTGTGTCAAAGGAACCAATGAATTGCTTAGCAAAGAGATCAAGATACCAGCTACTTTCAGTTTGAAACTTTGTAACTTCAGTCAATTTTTCCCCATGTGTCTGTAAATCAAATAGAGTGGGAAGAGTCATAATCAAACTAGCCATACCAGCTAAAAAGGAGATAACTATGAAATCAAGAACAGATGATTTTCGAGTCTTAAAGTCCCACGAAATTTGACAGAGATACCAGAAAATAAGAAACAATACTGTCATATATCCAAAATAATAATTTTGAATAAATAAGATTGACAGACTTGTAAAGTACAATAGGAGTTTCTTTTCAGTTATCAGTAGATGTAAACCAGTTATAATTAAAGGAATCAAGATAAAAACATCTAGCCAGGTTTTTATCTCTAATTGACTGACAGTGAAACTCATCAGAGCATAGGAAGTAGATAAGGCTAGTTTTAAAGTCTGAGGGATAGATTGAAACAATTTATTCAAACTAAAAAAGGTTGACAGACCAATCAATCCAAATTTTAAGAGAGTGGTCAGATAGACAGCATCTGGCATATTCGTTAGATCAAAAAAGTAAACTAGAGGCGCGAGAAAACTACCCAAGTAATAACTAGATAGGGCATAGAAGTTTAGCCCTAGACCACTTGTAAAGGTGTAAAACAGACTACTATTTCCATGTAGGATATTTCGTAAGGCTACATCAAAAATAACGTATTGATGAAAGCCATCTCCTAATAGAGGAGAGTTGTCGCTATTCCAGTAGATACCTTGAGATAGATATACTCCAGACATAATCACTACAGGAATGATGAAAGAAATAAAATAGATTCGATATGTTTTTAAAAATGATTTCATGTTACCTCGTAGAATGATAGAAAACTCAGCTGGTTAACCCAACTGAGTTTTGAATTTTTTTAGTCTTTCCAAAGTTCTTTAACTTTTGCTTGTACTTCTGCATTTTCTAGGAATTCATCATAGGTTTCATCGATACGGTCAATGACGCCATTTTTAGACAAGACAATGATATGGTTAGCTAGAGTTTGAATAAACTCGTGGTCATGGCTGGCAAAGATGATTGATTCTTTAAAGTTTTTCAATCCATCATTCAAGCTTGAGATAGATTCCAAGTCCAAGTGATTTGTTGGATCATCAAGTACAATGACATTTGATTTTAAAAGCATGAGTTTTGAAAGCATGACACGAACTTTTTCTCCCCCTGACAAGACATTTACAGGTTTGTTAACCTCATCTCCAGAGAAGAGCATACGGCCGAGGAAGCCACGTAGGAAAGTATTGTCATCTTCTTCTTTACTTGCGAATTGACGCAACCAGTCAAGGATTGACTCTCCTCCTGCAAAATCTGCCGAGTTATCTTTTGGCAAGTAAGAACGGCTAGTAGTTACTCCCCACTTGACAGTTCCTTCATAGTCAATGTCCCCCATGATTGCACGAATTAATGCAGTCGTTTGGATGTCATTTTGACCAATAAGCGCTGTCTTATCACCTGGACGCAAGATAAAACTGATATTATCTAAAATAGTCTCACCATCAATCTTTACAGTTAGATTTTCTACTGTCAGGAGATCATTACCTATTTCACGCTCCGCTTTAAAGTTAATAAATGGATATTTACGACTAGATGGTACAATCTCTTCTAGTTCAATCTTATCAAGCATTTTCTTACGTGATGTTGCTTGTCTTGATTTAGAAGCATTAGCAGAGAAACGAGCAACGAATTCTTGCAATTGTTTAATTTTTTCTTCTGCTTTAGCATTACGGTCTGCTAGCAATTTAGCAGCGAGTTCAGAAGATTCCTTCCAGAAGTCGTAGTTTCCGACATAGAGTTTGATTTTTCCAAAGTCAAGGTCGGCCATGTGAGTACATACTTTGTTTAAGAAGTGACGGTCGTGGGATACTACGATAACTGTGTTATCAAAGTCAATCAAGAAGTCTTCTAACCATGTAATTGATTGGATGTCTAAACCGTTGGTAGGCTCGTCCAAGAGAAGAACATCTGGTTTACCAAAAAGTGCTTTGGCAAGGAGAACCTTTACTTTCTCACCGTTGGCCAATTCGCTCATGTTTTGGTAGTGTAATTCTTCTGGAATGTTTAGGTTTTGAAGGAGTTGAGAGGCTTCGCTTTCTGCTTCCCAGCCTCCAAGCTCAGCAAACTCTCCTTCGAGTTCGGCAGCACGAACCCCGTCCTCGTCTGAGAAATCTTCCTTCATGTAGATAGCATCTTTCTCTTTCATGATGCTATAAAGTTTTTCATTTCCCATGATAACAACATCAATGGCACGTTCATCTTCATAGTCAAAGTGATTTTGACGAAGAACAGAGAGACGTTCATCTGGACCAAGAGAGATGTGACCAGTAGTAGGTTCGATATCTCCGGCTAAAATTTTTAAAAAGGTTGATTTTCCGGCACCATTAGCACCGATTAATCCGTAAGTATTTCCTTCTGTAAATTTGATATTGACATCATCAAAAAGTTTGCGATCACTAAAACGTAGTGAAACATCAGATACTGTAAGCAATGTTTTTCTCCTATATGTGTAATATATTTATTCTACTAGAAAATACGGAAATATTCAAATTTTTATCTGTCAATTTTGTGTAAATTAATTTTACAGCATACTTTACACAAATCCGTGAATAGTAAGGTTGATTTATTTTGATAAATTGCGGTTATTTCATTAAAAAAATGCTATAATTGAAGGGACTATATCGAAGGAGAACAAAATGACTAAACCCATTATTTTAACAGGAGACCGTCCAACAGGAAAATTGCATATTGGACATTATGTTGGAAGTCTCAAAAATCGAGTATTATTACAGGAAGAGGATAAGTATGATATGTTTGTGTTCTTGGCTGACCAACAAGCCTTGACAGATCATGCCAAAGATCCTCAAACCATTGTAGAGTCTATCGGAAATGTGGCTTTGGATTATCTTGCAGTTGGATTGGATCCAAGTAAATCAACTATCTTTATTCAAAGCCAGATTCCAGAGCTGGCTGAGTTGTCTATGTATTATATGAATCTGGTTTCATTAGCACGTCTGGAGCGTAATCCAACTGTCAAGACAGAAATTGCTCAGAAAGGATTTGGAGAAAGCATTCCGACAGGATTCTTGGTCTATCCAATAGCTCAAGCAGCTGACATCACAGCTTTCAAGGCTAACTATGTTCCTGTTGGGACAGATCAGAAACCAATGATTGAGCAAACTCGTGAAATTGTTCGTTCTTTTAACAATGCATATAACTGTGATGTCTTGGTAGAACCGGAAGGTATTTATCCAGAAAATGAGAGAGCAGGGCGTTTGCCTGGTTTAGATGGGAATGCTAAAATGTCTAAATCACTCAATAACGGTATTTATTTAGCTGATGATGCGGATACTTTGCGTAAAAAAGTAATGAGTATGTATACAGACCCAGATCATATCCGCGTTGAGGATCCAGGTAAAATTGAAGGAAATATGGTTTTCCATTATCTAGATGTTTTTGGTCGCCCAGAAGATGCTCAAGAAATTGCTGAAATGAAAGAACATTATCAACGAGGTGGTCTTGGTGATGTGAAGACCAAGCGTTATCTACTTGAAATATTAGAACGTGAACTGGGTCCTATTCGTGAGCGCCGTATCGAATTTGCTAAGGATATGGGAGAAGTTTATAATATGCTTCAAAAAGGTAGTGAAAGAGCGCGTGAAGTTGCAGGTCAAACCCTATCTGAGGTTAAAGGAGCAATGGGACTTCATTACTTTAACTAAGTTTATTTTACAAGAAACTATCATTTCTATCTCGAAGAAAAGATAGTTTTTTATTTACCCCTGTAACATTTGACAAATTTTTATAGAATGGTATGATAGATACAATATAAAAAGAGTCAAGCTCAAAAAGAAAGAAAAGAGGAAACTTCGAATGTCTAATTGGGACACTAAATTTTTGAAAAAAGGTTTTACCTTTGATGATGTATTACTTATTCCAGCTGAAAGTCATGTGTTGCCTAACGATGCAGATTTAACAACTAAATTGGCAGATAATCTGACTTTAAATATCCCAATTATTACCGCTGCCATGGACACAGTTACAGAGAGTCAAATGGCTATTGCTATTGCTCGTGCAGGCGGTCTCGGAGTTATCCATAAAAACATGTCAATTGCTCAACAAGCAGACGAGGTTCGTAAGGTAAAACGTTCTGAAAATGGAGTTATTATTGATCCGTTCTTCTTGACACCTGAACATACAATTGCTGAAGCAGATGAGCTTATGGGTCGTTACCGCATCAGTGGTGTTCCAGTTGTTGAAACACTTGAAAATCGTAAATTGGTTGGTATTTTGACAAACCGAGATCTTCGTTTTATTTCAGATTATAACCAACCAATCTCAAACCATATGACTAGTGAAAATCTTGTTACTGCTCCTGTGGGTACAGACCTTGCAACAGCTGAGAATATTCTTCAAGAACACCGTATTGAAAAACTTCCGTTGGTAGATGAAGAAGGTCGTCTTTCTGGCTTGATTACTATCAAAGATATTGAAAAAGTTATTGAGTTTCCAAATGCTGCTAAAGATGAGTTTGGTCGTCTTCTAGTTGCAGGTGCAGTAGGTGTTACTTCAGATACATTTGAACGTGCAGAGGCTCTTTTTGAGGCAGGAGCGGATGCGATTGTTATTGATACTGCACATGGTCATTCTGCAGGTGTCTTGCGTAAAATTGCTGAGATTCGTGCTCACTTCCCAGATCGTACTTTGATTGCTGGAAATATTGCTACTGCTGAAGGAGCGCGCGCACTTTACGAAGCAGGTGTGGACGTTGTCAAGGTTGGGATTGGACCAGGTTCTATCTGTACTACTCGTGTGATTGCTGGTGTTGGTGTTCCGCAAGTAACAGCTATCTACGATGCTGCAGCTGTTGCGCGTGAATATGGAAAAACGATTATTGCTGACGGTGGAATCAAGTATTCTGGAGATATTGTAAAAGCCCTTGCTGCAGGTGGAAATGCAGTTATGCTTGGATCAATGTTTGCTGGAACTGATGAAGCTCCAGGCGAAACTGAAATCTTCCAAGGACGTAAGTTTAAGACTTACCGTGGTATGGGATCAATTGCTGCTATGAAGAAAGGTTCAAGCGATCGTTACTTCCAAGGTTCTGTCAATGAAGCAAACAAACTTGTTCCAGAAGGAATTGAAGGTCGTGTTGCTTATAAAGGTGCTGCAGCTGATATTGTCTTCCAAATGATTGGTGGTATTCGCTCTGGTATGGGTTACTGTGGTGCAGCTAACCTTAAAGAACTACACGATAATGCTCAATTTATTGAAATGTCTGGTGCTGGTTTGAAAGAAAGCCATCCTCATGATGTACAAATTACGAATGAGGCACCAAATTATTCTATGTAAAAAAACAATGAAAAGAACTCCCGTGGAAACAGGAGTTCTTTTACAATGTTGTCAATTTTCATTTACAATAACTTTACCATCTTGAATAGTGAAGATACTTAGATTTTCTGGTAGATTTTGAAGATGGTCTAAGCTTGTTGTTGTGATAAAGGTTTGGATTGAATGAGAAATCGTTTCTAATAATTTTAGTTGTCTAGTGTTGTCAAGTTCGCTCATAACATCGTCAAGCAGTAATATTGGAGATTCTGTAGTAATGCTTTCCATTAACTCGATTTCTGCTAATTTTATCGAGAGGACGAGACTACGATGTTGACCTTGACTTCCAAAACTAGCATCCATACCATTTATATAAAAAGAAATATCATCTCGATGAGGACCAACACCAGTATTCTTTTTAAATAAATCTCTGGACCTACTTTTTTCTAAAGCAATTTTGAAAGATTCTGATAAGCCTTCCTTGTCAGTTATCTTTACAGAAGATTGATAGGATATTGACAACTCTTCAATCTGATTAGAAAGTTCAAAATGTGTCTCACGACCAAAATATTCTAGTTTTTTTATGAAATCTAAGCGGTGATTCATTACACGACATCCATAATCAACTAGCTGATCATCTAAGACTGAAAGGAAGGTTTCATCTATTTTTTGAGCTGATTTTAGGTAAGTGTTTCTTTGTTTTAGGATGTGGTTATAATTGGTTAAATCCGATAAATAGATTGGCTTAATTTGCCCAAGCTCCATATCAATGAATTTTCGTCGAACTGAAGGTGCCCCTTTAATTAGTTGTAAATCTTCAGGAGCAAATAAGACAACATTCATGTGTCCTACATAGTCTGAAAGTCGTGCCTGTTTTAAGTGATTAACTTTTGTAACACGTCCTTTTTGTGTTAGTTCAATTTCGAGAGGAATAGATCCCGTTTTTTTCTGAACGAGACCTGAAAGATGAAGTTGTTCCTCATCAAAATGAATGAGATTTTTATCTGTTCGAGTTCGATGGCTACGTGTTAAGGCTAAAAAATAGATAGCCTCTAACATATTTGTTTTACCTTGTGCATTACGTCCTAAAAAGACATTTAATTTAGGATTAAAGTCTATTTTCGTCTCTTTGTAGTTACGAAAAGTTTTGAGAGATAGGTGTTGTAGCCACATGATTATCTACCAGGGAATCGTGGAGCTTGTTTGCTTTTTGGTGATGAAGCAGGTTTCGATTTGTCTTTTTTAACTCCCTTATTCATCTTTTTGACAAGTTTAGCGATCCGTTCTTTTTCAACTTTATCAGCTTGGTATTCATCTTGTTCTTCAGAAGTAGGTTGTGTCAACAAGATGTCAATGTTCATGTCAGGGATGTCAACTTTATCGCCAATACGAAGTTTTTTTCCACGACGACTCTCTAATTCCCTATTAAAGTAAACAGAATGTTCAGAGAGAAATGATTTAATAGCTCCTCCGCTATGTGTAATTCCAAGTTCTTTGAGTAGTGCTTGGAGGGTAATAAATTCTTCAAATAATTTGTATTCCATAATTCACCTCAATCTTTGGTATTATACCATATTTTCCTAAAAATAGTGAGAGAGACAGCGAGAAATGTAAGCGATTTTTATTTCAAAAGTGTTACAGGGAACAAGAAAATTTCAGGTTTTCGTGATATAATAGAAGTCTGTATAT
The DNA here is from genome assembly GCF_013277375.1 of Streptococcus sp. 3613. Lineage (NCBI taxonomy): Bacteria > Bacillati > Bacillota > Bacilli > Lactobacillales > Streptococcaceae > Streptococcus > Streptococcus sp. 3613. The sequence continues at coordinate 22,490 of NZ_VMMV01000018.1, read as the reverse complement.
AAGGAGGTAAATCATGGAGTTAGTGCATGGAATTTCAACACATTTTATCCAATCAAAAAAGTTTAAAACAAACAAAATTACCGTGCGTTTTACCGCTCCATTATCCCTTGATACGATTGCAGGTCACATGTTGAGTGCAAGTATGCTAGAGACTGCTAATCAGATGTACCCCACTTCTCAAGATTTGAGGAGATACTTGGCCAGTCTATACGGTACAGATATGTCAACCAATTGTTTCAGAAGAGGGCAAAGCCACATTATAGAATTGACATTTACCTATGTTCGTGATGAGTTTTTAAGTAGGAAAAACGTGCTAACCTCTCAGATTTTGGAACTTGTAAAAGAAACTCTTTTTTCACCCGTAGTAGTTGATAATGGGTTTGATCCGGCCTTATTTGAAATTGAGAAAAAACAATTGCTAGCAAGTTTAGCAGCTGATATGGATGATTCTTTTTATTTTGCACATAAAGAATTGGATAAATTGTTTTTTCATGATGAACGTCTTCAATTGGAATATAGTGATTTACGAAATCGTATTTTAGCTGAAACTCCACAAAGTTCTTATTCTTGTTTCCAAGAATTTTTGGCCAATGATCGAATAGATTTCTTTTTCCTAGGTGATTTTAATGAGGTTGAAATTCAAAATGTATTAGAATCATTTGCCTTTAAAGCTCGAAAAGGAGATATGAAGGTTCAGTATTGTCAACCTTATTCCAATATCCTTCAGGAAGGTATGGTTCGGAAAAATGTGGGACAGTCTATTTTAGAGTTGGGATATTATTGCTCTGCTGAATATGGCGATGAGCAACATTTACCCATGATTGTAATGAATGGTTTACTTGGTGGATTTGCTCACTCTAAGCTCTTTACAAATGTCCGTGAAAATGCTGGATTAGCTTATACCATTTTAAGTCAACTCGATTTGTTTAGTGGATTCTTGAGAATGTATGCTGGTATCAATCGAGAAAATAGGAATCAGGCTCGAAAAATGATGAATAATCAATTACTTGATTTAAAAAAAGGTTATTTTACAGAGCTTGAGCTAGAGCAGACCAAGGAAATGATTCGTCGGTCTTTGTTGCTTTCTCAAGATAATCAAGGTTCATTGATTGAACGTGCTTATCAAAATGCCTTACTTGGGAAATCTTCAGCAGACTTTAAAAGTTGGATTGCAAAACTCGAGCAAGTTGACAAAGATGCTATTTGTAGAGCAGCTAATAATGTGAAACTACAGGCGATTTACTTTATGGAAGGAATAGAATGACAAAGGTTGTTTTTGAAGAAAAATACTATCCAGCTGTAAAAGAAATGATTTATCGAACTCGTTTGGCCAACGGATTGACAGTTGCTCTTTTGCCTAAAAAGGAATTTAAAGAGGTTTACGGGAGTGTAACTGTACAATTTGGTTCGGTAGATACGCTTGTCACAGAAGTTGACGGAGATGTAAAAGAATATCCTGCGGGAATTGCTCATTTTCTTGAACATAAATTATTTGAGAGAGAAGATTCTAGCGATTTGATGTCGGCTTTTACGAGTCTAGGTGCAGATAGTAATGCCTTTACAAGCTTTACAAAAACAAGCTATCTTTTTTCAGCAACGGATCATTTTTTAGAAAATTTAGATTTACTTGATGAATTGGTAACATCAGCACATTTTACTGAAGATTCCATTTTAAGAGAGCAGGATATTATTCAGCAAGAACGAGAAATGTATCAAGATGATCCAGATTCGTGTTTATTCTTTTCAACCTTAGCGAATTTATATCCTGGCACACCTTTAGCAACGGATATAGTTGGAAGCGAGGAGTCCATTTCCCAAATAAATCTAACTAATTTGCAAGAAAATTTTACAAGATTTTACAAACCTGTAAACATGTATCTGTTTTTAGTTGGTGATTTTGATGTGGAGCTAGTTCAGGGTTACTTTGAAAGAAAAGAACTGAAAGATTTAGATGTTCAGGAAGTAGTAAGAGAAAAAATTGTTTTACAGGCTGTAAAGCAAACAGACAGTATGAGAATGGAAGTATCTTCTCCCAAACTAGCGATTGGAGTTAGAGGTAAGCGAGAAGTTGCTGAAGCGGATTGCTATCGACATCATATTTTATTAAAATTATTGTTTGCAATGATGTTTGGTTGGACTTCGGATCGTTTTCAAAAATTATATGAATCAGGTAAAATTGATGCGTCCTTATCTCTGGAAGTTGAAGTAACAAGTCGCTTTCATTTTGTCATGTTGACAATGGATACAAAAGAGCCAGTTGCTTTATCCCATCAATTTAGGAAGGCCATTCGTAATTTTACAAAGGATTTAGATATTACAGAGGATCATTTAGATATTATCAAAAGAGAGATGTTTGGCGAATTTTTCAGTAGCATGAACTCTCTTGAATTTATTGCAACGCAATATGATGCTTTTGAACATGGTGAGACAATTTTTGATTTACCAAAGATTTTACAGGAAATTACTTTAGAGGATGTCCTTGATGCTGGACATCATTTAATAGATGATGGTGACATAGTTGATTTTACAATATTCCCATCGTAGTAACCTATCATAATAGACACTAGAAAGAAGGGATGACAAGTATGAGGAAAAAAACAATTGGTGAGGTTTTACGATTAGCTAGAATCAATCAGGGATTGAGTTTAGATGAATTGCAGAAAAAGACAGAAATCCAGTTAGATATGTTGGAAGCAATGGAAGCAGACGATTTCGATCAACTTCCAAGTCCTTTTTACACGCGTTCTTTCTTGAGAAAATATGCATGGGCTGTTGAGTTAGATGACCAAATTGTCTTGGATGCTTATGATTCTGGGAGTATGATTACTTATGAGGAAGTAGATGTTGATGAAGACGAGTTGACAGGTCGTAGACGTTCGAGTAAGAAAAAGAAGAAAAAAACATCATTTTTACCTTTATTTTATTTTATACTTTTTGCTTTATCGATTTTAATTTTTGTGACCTATTATGTTTGGAACTATATTCAAACTCAACCAGAGGGGCCTTCTCTTTCTAATTACAGTGTGGTTCAATCAACAAGTTCAATAAGTTCAACTAGCTCTGTTCCCCACTCCTCAAGTAGTAGTTCATCTAGCAGTTCTTCTAGTATAGAATCAGCTATAAGTGTATCAGGTGAAGGAAATCATGTAGAAATCGCTCATAAGACAAGTAAGGAAACAGTTAAATTGCAATTGGCAGTTTCAGATGTTACAAGTTGGGTCAGCGTTTCAGAAAGCGAACTTGAGGGCGGTGTAACCTTATCGCCAGAGAAGAAAAGTGCAGAAGCAACAGTTGCAACTAAAAGTCCTGTAACAATTACCTTAGGTGTTGTAAAAGGTGTTGCTTTGACAGTAGATAATCAGACTGTTGATTTATCGAAATTAACAGCTCAGACTGGACAAATCACTGTAACCTTTACTAAAAATTAAGGAAAAACGAATGAAAAAAGAACAAATTCCCAATCTTTTAACAATAGGTCGAATTCTCTTTATACCTATTTTTATCTTTATTTTAACGATAGGAAATTCGATAGAGAGTCATATAGTGGCAGCTATTATCTTTGCTATTGCTAGTATTACAGATTATTTAGATGGATATTTAGCTCGTAAATGGAATGTGGTCAGTAATTTTGGTAAATTTGCAGATCCTATGGCGGATAAGTTACTAGTTATGTCGGCTTTTATTATGCTGATTGAGTTAGGTATGGCTCCAGCTTGGATTGTTGCAGTGATCATCTGTCGTGAGTTGGCTGTGACAGGTTTAAGGCTTTTATTGGTTGAAACTGGTGGAACAGTTTTAGCAGCAGCAATGCCTGGAAAAATTAAAACTTTTAGTCAGATGTTTGCCATTATTTTCTTGCTATTACATTGGACTTTGCTTGGTCAAGTTCTACTTTATGTGGCCTTGTTTTTCACTATCTACTCTGGCTATGATTATTTCAAGGGTAGTGCCTATGTATTTAAAGGGACATTTGGTTCGAAATGAAATCAATAATTGATGTAAAAAATCTTTCTTTTCGTTATAAGGAAAGTCAAGAATACTATGATGTGAAGGATATTACGTTTCACGTGAAACGTGGAGAATGGCTTTCGATTGTAGGGCATAATGGTAGTGGTAAATCAACGACGGTTCGATTAATTGATGGCTTACTGGAAGCAGAATCTGGAGAGATTGTAATAGATGGTCAACGGTTGACTGAGGAAAATGTTTGGAAAATACGTCGTCAAATCGGTATGGTTTTTCAAAATCCAGACAATCAATTTGTTGGAGCGACTGTTGAAGATGATGTAGCCTTTGGTTTGGAAAATCAGGGTCTTTCTCGTCAAGAAATGAAAAAGAGAGTGGAGGAAGCTCTAGATTTGGTTGGCATGTTGGACTTTAAAAAGAGAGAGCCGGCGCGTCTATCAGGTGGCCAAAAACAACGTGTGGCCATTGCAGGTGTTGTAGCCCTAAGACCAGCTATTTTAATCTTAGATGAAGCAACGAGTATGTTGGACCCTGAGGGGCGTAGAGAACTGATTGAGACAGTACAGGGAATTCGGAAAGACTATGATATGACGGTCATTTCTATTACCCATGATTTGGAAGAAGTTGCCATGAGTGACCGCGTATTGGTCATGAAAAAAGGGGAAATTGAATCAACTAGTAGCCCAAGAGAACTTTTCTCTCGAAATGATTTAGATCAAATTGGATTAGACGATCCTTTTGCCAATCAAGTAAAATATTCTTTGAGCCAGAATGGCTATGATTTACCTGAAAATTATTTGACAGAAAGTGAGCTAGAGGATAAATTATGGGAATTGCTCTAGAAAATGTGAGTTTTACATATCAAGAAGGGACTCCCTTAGCTTCAACAGCTTTGTCGGATGTTTCTTTGACGATTGAAGATGGTTCTTATACGGCTTTAATTGGGCACACAGGTAGTGGTAAATCAACTATTTTACAACTCTTAAATGGTTTATTGGTGCCAAGTCAAGGGAGTGTGAGGGTTTTTGATACCTTAATCACCTCGACTTCTAAAAATAAAGATATTCGTCAAATTAGAAAACAGGTTGGCTTGGTATTTCAGTTTGCTGAAAATCAGATTTTTGAAGAAACGGTTTTGAAAGACGTTGCTTTTGGACCGCAAAATTTTGGAGTTTCTGAGGAAGATGCGGAGCAGATTGCGCGTGAGAAACTGGCTTTGGTTGGAATTGATGAATCACTTTTTAATCGTAGTCCGTTTGAGTTGTCTGGTGGACAAATGAGACGTGTCGCCATTGCAGGCATACTTGCCATGGAACCAGCTATATTAGTCTTAGATGAGCCAACAGCTGGTCTAGATCCTCTAGGGAGAAAAGAGTTGATGACCCTGTTCAGAAAACTCCACCAGTCAGGGATGACTATCGTCTTGGTAACACATTTGATGGATGATGTTGCTGAACATGCGAATCAAGTCTATGTGATGGAAAAGGGACGTCTAGTTAAGGGTGGTAAGCCAAGTGATGTCTTTCAAGATGTTGTCTTTATGGAAGAAGTGCAGTTGGGAGTACCTAAAATTACGGCCTTTTGTAAACGATTGGCTGATAGAGGCGTGTCATTTAAACGATTACCGATTAAGATAGAGGAGTTCAAGGAGTCGCTAAATGGATAGTATGATTTTAGGGCGTTATATCCCAGGGGATTCGATTGTTCACCGATTGGATCCACGTAGCAAATTGCTTGCTATGATGCTACTGATTTTGATTGTGTTTTGGGCTAATAACCCCTTGACGAATCTGATTCTTTTTATAGCGACAGGGATATTTATTGCCTTGTCAGGAGTATCTCTTTCATTTTTTATTCAGGGCTTGAAGTCTATGTTTTTCTTGATTGCCTTCACAACTATTTTTCAACTATTTTTCATTTCTAATGGGAATGTTTTATTTGAGTTTTCGTTTGTGAGAATCACGGATTATGCTTTGCAACAAGCTGGAATTATTTTTTGTCGTTTTGTATTGATTATTTTCTTTTCAACTTTGTTAACCTTAACGACCATGCCCTTAAGTTTAGCATCAGCTGTCGAAGCTTTGTTAGCGCCTTTAAAGCGTGTGAAAGTTCCAGTTCATGAAATTGGATTGATGCTGTCCATGAGTCTACGTTTTGTCCCAACATTAATGGATGATACGACGCGGATTATGAATGCGCAGAAAGCGCGTGGAGTGGATTTTGGTGAAGGAAGCATTGTTCAAAAAGTAAAGGCGATGATTCCCATTTTGATTCCTCTTTTTGCAACAAGTTTAAAACGTGCGGATTCCTTGGCTATCGCTATGGAAGCGCGTGGTTATCAGGGTGGAAAAGGCAGAAGTCAATACCGACAATTGAAATGGACTCTAAAGGATACGCTGACCATTCTTGTTATTATCGTACTTGGTTGTTGCTTATTTTTCTTAAAATCTTAGTAGCTTTCAGGAATTGATAAAAAAGTTACTGTAACAGTTCTTGATATAAAGGTAGGGATATGAACCGTTTTAAAAAATCAAAATATGTCATTATTGTTTTTGTCACTGTTCTGCTTGTCTCAGCTCTCTTAGCGACGACTTATTCAAGTACAATTGTGACAAAATTAGGAGATGGAATCTCATTGGTTGATAGGGTTGTGCAAAAACCTTTTCGGTGGTTTGATTCTGTCAAATCAGATTTGGCTCATTTGACACGAGCATATAATGAAAATGAAAGTTTGAAGAAACAGCTTTACCAGTTAGAAGTCAAATCAAATGAGGCGGAAAGTTTAAAGACGGAAAATGAACAACTGCGTCAATTGCTTGATATGAAGTCTAAATTGCAAGCCACAAAGACTTTGGCAGCAGATGTTATTATGCGTTCTCCGGTATCTTGGAAGCAGGAGTTGACCTTGGATGCAGGTAGATCAAAAGGTGCTTCTGAGAATATGTTAGTAATTGCAAACGGTGGTTTGATTGGGAGTGTTTCAAAAGTGGAGGACAACTCTACTATGGTCAACCTTCTGACAAATACGGAAAATGCTGATAAGATTTCTGTTAAAATTCAACACGGCACTACCACAATTTATGGTATTATTGTTGGCTACGACAAGGAAAATGAAGTTCTTAAAATTAGCCAATTAAATAGTAATAGCGATATTAGTTCAGGCGATAAGGTGACAACGGGTGGATTAGGAAACTTTAATGTTGCGGATATTCCTGTTGGTGAAGTGGTTGCCACAACGCATAGTACAGACTATTTGACACGAGAAGTAACTGTTAAATTGAGTGCAGATACTCATAATGTGGATGTGATAGAATTAGTGGGGAATTCATAATGAGACAGTTGAAGCAGGTTGGAGTATTTTTATTGCTTCCTTTCTTTGTTCTAATTGACGCCCATATTAGCCAGCTTCTGGGCTCATTTTTCCCCCATGTACATTTGGCTAGTCATTTTCTGTTTCTATTTCTCTTATTTGAGACGATAGAAGTATCAGAGTATCTCTATCTAGTCTATTGTTTTGTTATAGGCTTGGTTTATGATGTTTACTTTTTCCATCTAATAGGGATTGCAACTCTCTTATTTATCTTATTGGGAGCCTTCCTTCATAAATTGAATAGTGTTATTTTGTTGAATCGTTGGACAAGAATGCTAGCTATGATTGTGCTGACATTCCTGTTTGAAATGGGTAGTTATCTTTTGGCTTTTATGGTAGGGTTGACAGTAGATAGCGTGTCGATTTTTATAGTCTATAGCTTGGTACCGACGATGATTTTAAATTTTTTATGGATTACTGTTTTTCAATTTATTTTTGAAAAATATTATCTATAAGAACGACATATAAATGTAACAAAGGCGTAATGTTTATTGGAATTTTTTTTGGTATACTAGTATTGTCTTAAATAGAAGGAGTATTTATTAGCCATGAAGAAAAAAATCTTAGCCTCGCTTTTATTAAGTACAGTAATGGTTTCCCAGGCAGCAGTATTGACGACTGCCCATGCAGAAACGACTGATGACAAAATTGCTGCTCAAGATAATAAAATTAGTAATTTAACAGCACAACAAGAAGAAGCACAAAAACAAGTTGATCAAATTCAGGAGCAAGTATCTGCGATTCAAGCAGAGCAATCTAACTTGCAATCTGAAAATGATAGATTACAAGCAGAATCTAAGAAACTCGAGGGTGAGATTACAGAACTTTCCAAAAACATTGTTTCTCGTAACCAATCTTTGGAAAAACAAGCTCGTAGTGCTCAAACAAATGGAGCTGCAACTAGCTATATCAATACCATTGTAAACTCAAAATCAATTACAGAAGCTATTTCACGTGTTACTGCAATGAGTGAAATCGTATCTGCGAACAACAAAATGTTAGAACAACAAAAGGCAGATAAAAAAGCTATTTCTGAAAAACAAGTAGCAAATAATGATGCTATCAATACTGTAATTGCTAATCAACAAAAATTAGCTGATGATGCTCAAGCATTGACTACGAAACAGGCAGAACTAAAGGCTGCTGAATTGAGTCTTGCTGCTGAGAAAGCGACAGCTGAAGGGGAAAAAGCAAGTCTATTAGAGCAAAAAGCAGCAGCTGAGGCAGAGGCTCGTGCAGCTGCGGCAGCAGAAGCAGCTTATAAAGAAAAACAAGCTAGCCAACAACAGTCAGTACTTGCTTCAGGTAATACAAACCTAACAGCACAGGTACAAGCAGTATCTGAATCTGCAGTAGCACCTGTTCAGGCTAAAGTACGTCCAACATATAACACAAATGCCTCAACTTATCCAATTGGTGAATGTACATGGGGAGTTAAAACATTAGCACCTTGGGCTGGAGACTATTGGGGTAATGGAGCACAGTGGGCCACAAGTGCAGCAGCAGCAGGTTTCCGTACAGGTTCAACACCTCAAGTTGGAGCAATTGCATGTTGGAACGATGGTGGATATGGTCACGTAGCGGTTGTTACAGCTGTTGAATCAACAACACGTATCCAAGTATCAGAATCAAATTATGCTGGGAATCGTACAATTGGAAATCACCGTGGATGGTTCAATCCAACAACGACTTCTGAAGGTTTTGTAACATATATTTATGCAGACTAATTATAGAGGGACTCGAATAGAGCCCTCTTTTCAGATTTTACCAGAGACAATAACTATTAAAAATCCCATCAAAATAGCTTGAAAATATCGAAAAAGTATGGTAGAATAAAAATTGTCGTATGAACGATAATACTCATTCTTGATGAATTGTGAAGCAGTTGCCCTTGGGTCGTTTTGCGAGTTGAAGTCAAGAAGAGGAAAAAACAAAAAGGAGAAATACTCATGGCAGTAATTTCAATGAAACAACTTCTTGAGGCTGGTGTACACTTTGGTCACCAAACTCGTCGCTGGAACCCTAAGATGGCTAAGTACATCTTTACTGAACGTAACGGAATCCACGTTATCGACTTGCAACAAACTGTAAAATATGCTGACCAAGCATACGACTTCATACGTGATGCAGCAGCTAACGATGCAGTTGTATTGTTCGTTGCTACTAAGAAACAAGCAGCTGATGCAGTTGCTGAAGAAGCAGTACGTTCAGGTCAATACTTCATCAACCACCGTTGGTTGGGTGGAACTCTTACAAACTGGGGAACAATCCAAAAACGTATCGCTCGTTTGAAAGAAATCAAACGTATGGAAGAAGATGGAACTTTCGAAGTTCTTCCTAAGAAAGAAGTTGCACTTCTTAACAAACAACGTGCACGTCTTGAAAAATTCTTGGGTGGTATCGAAGATATGCCTCGTATCCCAGATGTGATGTACGTAGTTGACCCACATAAAGAGCAAATCGCTGTTAAAGAAGCTAAGAAATTGGGAATCCCAGTTGTAGCGATGGTTGACACAAACACTGATCCAGATGATATCGATGTAATCATCCCAGCTAACGATGATGCTATCCGCGCTGTTAAATTGATCACAGCTAAATTGGCTGACGCTATCATCGAAGGACGTCAAGGTGAAGATGCAGCAGCAGTTGAAGCAGAATTTGCAGCTTCAGAAACTCAAGCAGATTCAATTGAAGAAATCGTTGAAGTTGTAGAAGGCGACAACGCTTAATTCATAATAAATAGTAATTACCTAGGAGGGCGGGGCTTAGCCCGGCTCTCCTATTTTTAAAAAATATAGGAGAATCAAAATGGCAGAAATTACAGCTAAACTTGTTAAAGAGTTGCGTGAAAAATCTGGTGCTGGTGTTATGGACGCTAAAAAAGCATTGGTTGAAGTGGAAGGCGATATCGAAAAAGCGATTGAATTGCTTCGCGAAAAAGGTATGGCAAAAGCAGCTAAGAAAGCTGACCGTGTTGCTGCAGAAGGTTTGACTGGTGTTTATGTTGACGGTAACATTGCAGCAGTTGTTGAAGTAAATGCTGAAACTGACTTCGTTGCGAAAAACGCTCAATTTGTTGAGTTGGTAAACGCAACAGCTAAAGCAATCGTTGAAGGAAAACCAGCTAACAACGAAGAAGCTCTTGCTTTGACAATGCCTTCAGGTGAAACTCTTGAAGCTGCATACGTATCTGCAACAGCGACTATCGGAGAAAAAATCTCATTCCGTCGCTTTGCTTTGATTGAAAAAACAGATGCACAACACTTCGGAGCATACCAACACAACGGTGGACGTATCGGTGTTATCTCTGTAATCGAAGGTGGAGACGAAGCACTTGCTAAACAAATTTCAATGCACATCGCAGCGATGAAACCAACAGTTCTTTCATACAAAGAATTGGATGAGCAATTTGTTAAAGATGAGTTGGCACAATTGAACCACGTTATCGACCAAGATAACGAAAGCCGTGCAATGGTTAACAAACCAGCTCTTCCACACTTGAAATATGGATCAAAAGCTCAATTGACTGATGATGTTATTGCTCAAGCTGAAGCTGACATCAAAGCTGAGTTGGCTGCAGAAGGCAAACCAGAAAAAATCTGGGATAAAATTATCCCAGGTAAAATGGATCGCTTCATGCTTGACAACACTAAAGTTGACCAAGCTTACACACTTCTTGCACAAGTTTACATCATGGATGATAGCAAGACAGTTGAAGCATACCTTGAATCAGTTAACGCTTCAGTAGTTGAGTTCGCTCGCTTTGAAGTTGGTGAAGGTATCGAAAAAGCTGCAAACGACTTCGAAGCTGAAGTTGCAGCTACAATGGCAGCAGCCTTGAATAACTGATTATAGAAAGGAAGTAAATTTGCTTCCTTTTTTCTATGCAGTCGATCCCTATAGGGAGAGCTTCCTATTTTTAAGGTAAAAATAAAAAACCCTATAATAAGGGCCAATTGTATTTAGGAGACTAAACTTCAAATTCATAGAGTGCTGTAGAGAGATAACGTTCACCGTTATCTGGTGCTAGAGCAAGGACCTTTTTACCTGTACCTAATTTTTTGGCAACCTCGATGGCTCCGTAGATAGCTGCAGCTGAAGAAATCCCTACAAGGAAGCCTTCTTTTCCACCAATTTCACGTCCGAGTGCAAGAGCATCATCTGATGTTACACGAACAATACCATCATAGGCGTTTGTATCAAGTGTATCAGGAATAAATCCAGCTGAGATACCTTGAATTTTGTGAGGACCAGGTTTTTCACCAGATAGAATAGCAGATTCATCTGCTTCCACTGCATAAACTTGAATGTTTGAATTTGCTGATTTGAGTGCATGAGAAACACCAGAAATTGTTCCACCAGTACCCACTCCAGCAACAAAGGCATCTAGTCCATCTTTACCGAAAGCAGCTAGTATTTCAGCTCCTGTTGTTCTTTCGTGTACTTCTGGATTTGCTGGATTGTCAAATTGAAGAGGAAGGAAACCATCACGTTCAGCAGCGATTTCTTGAGCCTTAGCAATAGCACCTTTCATTCCTTCGCTACCAGGAGTAAGGACGAGTTCAGCACCATAGGCTTGGATAATCTTACGTCGTTCCACACTCATAGTTTCAGGCATAACGATAACAACTTTATACCCTTTAGCAGCCCCTACCCATGAAAGTCCAATACCAGTGTTTCCACTTGTTGCTTCAACAATAGTAGAACCAGGTTTCAGAATACCGTCTTGTTCAGCTTTTTCAATCATGCTAAGAGCAATACGGTCTTTTACAGAAGAACCAGGGTTAAATGCTTCAAGTTTTACATAGACATCTGCAGCACCTTCTGGCACAATGTTGTTTAGTTTAACAATCGGAGTTTGACCGATTAGTTCAGTAATGTTGTTATAAATAGACATATGAATACCTCTTTGTATAAGATATTTCTAGTATAACGCTAACTATACCATTTGTAAAATATAGAAATCCTATCGGAGCGATAGGATTTTTTTATATCACAGGTCTAAGCCATTAATTTTTAAGCGATTGTGATAGGCTAATTCTAGTAAATAGGTGTAAAGGAGAACGCTATCCGTTTTCTTTTTGAATTGCTTCATTTTCTAGTAAGTCTTGGCAAGCGCCTTTTTATGTTGCTAATTAAAGTAGCGGTGAAAATATCAGCGAAACACTGTATTATCTATTGTTTACACTAAGTTTACAGGAACTTCAACTTCTCGTAAACCTTGATCAGTTAAAGTGACTTTTCCATTAAAAAACTCTATAAGTGAAGCTTTAATAGTTTCTTTTTCTTCTTTATCAACATAAATCATCGTATCGACTTGATCTGTAAAGTTTGTATCCAGCTCCATGAGATTATGTTCTTTAAGGAAGTTATTATATTCTTGGTACTGAGCGTAAGACATTTGAATAGCAATGCCCGCCTGTTCCTTTATTTCAATGATGCCAATTTCTTTGACAGCTAAGGCAACACTGCCAGCGTAAGCACGAATCAATCCTCCAGCGCCTAGTTTAATACCACCAAAGTAGCGTGTCACGACTACACAGAGATTGGTGAGATTGTGATTTTCTAGTACTCCAAGCATGGGAACGCCAGCAGTACCACTAGGCTCACCATCATCACTTGTCCGTTTGATTTCACTACGTTCCCCAATAATGAAGGCAGAGCAGTTGTGCGTAGCTTTGTAGTGCTCTTTCTTGATGGCAGTAATGAAGTCACGAGCCTCTTCTTCGCTATAAACACGCTTGGCATGACAGATAAAGCGGGATTTTTTGATTTCTTCTTGGACTTGTCCGTCCTCTTTAATTGTTCTAAATTCCATGATTTAATTGTACTAAAAAATCATCTAAAGCGCTAGGTTTTTACGAATAAAGAAGTATGAAAGTAAATCCAAATTATCTCGGTCGTTTGTTTACTGAGAATGAATTAACTAAAGAGGAACGTCAGTTGGCGGAGAAACTTCCAGCAATGAGAAAGGAGAAAGGGAAACTTTTCTGTCAACGTTGTGATAGTGCTATTTTAGATGAATGGTATTTGCCCATCGGTGCTTACTATTGTCGAGAGTGCTTGCTGATGAAGCGAGTCAGAAGTGATCAAACTTTATACTATTTTCCGCAGGAGGATTTTCCGAAGCAAGATGTTCTCAAATGGCGCGGTCAATTAACTCCTTTTCAAGAGAAGGTATCACAGGGACTGATTCGAGCAGTAGACAAGCAGGAGCCAACCTTGGTTCACGCTGTAACAGGAGCTGGAAAGACAGAAATGATTTATCAAGTAGTGGCCAAAGTGATTGATGAAGGTGGTGCAGTATGTTTGGCCAGTCCTCGCATAGATGTTTGTTTGGAGCTATACAAGCGCCTGCAAGATGATTTTGCTTGCGAGATATCTTTACTACACGGAGAATCAGAGCCGTATTTTCGAACACCACTAGTTGTTGCGACGACCCATCAGTTATTGAAGTTTTATCAAGCTTTTGATTTGCTGATAGTGGATGAAGTAGATGCCTTTCCTTATGTTGACAATCCCACGCTTTACCATGCTGTCAAGAATAGTGTAAAGGAGAATGGATTGAGAATCTTTTTAACAGCGACTTCGACAGATGAGTTAGATAGGAAAGTCCGTTTAGGAGAACTAAAAAGATTGAGCTTACCGAGACGGTTTCATGGAAATCCGTTGATTATTCCAAAACCAATTTGGTTATCGGATTTTAATCGCTACTTAGATAAGAAGTGTTTGTCGCCAAAGTTAAAGTCCTATATTGATAAGCAGAGAAAGACAGGTTATCCGTTACTTATTTTTGCTTCAGAAATTAAGAAAGGGGAGCAGTTAAAAGAAATCTTACAGGAGCAATTTCCAAATGAGAAAATTGGCTTTGTATCTTCTGTAACAGAGGATCGATTAGAGCAAGTACAAGCTTTTCGAGATGGGGAGCTGACAATACTTATCAGTACGACAATCTTGGAGCGTGGAGTTACATTCCCTTGTGTGGATGTTTTTGTAGTAGAGGCCAATCATCGTTTGTTTACCAAGTCTAGTTTGATTCAAATTGGTGGACGAGTTGGACGAAGTATGGATAGACCGACAGGAGATTTGCTTTTCTTCCATGATGGGTTAAATGCTTCAATTAAGAAGGCGATTAAGGAAATTCAGATGATGAATAAGGAGGCTGGTCTATGAAGTGCTTGTTATGTGAGCAGACTATGAAGACTGTTTTAACTTTTAGTAGTCTCTTACTTCTGAAGAATGATGCCTCCTGTCTTTGTTTAGATTGTGATTCTACTTTTGAGAGGATTGGAGAAGAGCACTGTCCAAACTGTATGAAAATAGGATTGTCAACAAAGTGTCAAGATTGTCAATTTTGGTGTAAAGAAGGAGTTGAAGTCAGTCATAGAGCGATTTTTACTTACAATCAAGCTATGAAGGATTTTTTCAGTCGGTATAAGTTTGATGGAGACTTCCTTTTAAGAAAAGTGTTTGCTTCAGTTTTAAGTGAGGAGTTAAAAAAGTACAAAGAGTATCAATTTGTAGTCATTCCCCTAAGTCCTGATAGATATGTTAACAGAGGATTTAATCAGGTTGAGGGCTTGGTAGAGGCAGCAGGTTTTTCGTATCTGGATTTACTAGGGAAAAGAGAAGAGAGAGCCAGTTCTTCTAAAAATCGTTCAGAACGCTTGGGGACAGAACTTCCTTTCTTTATAAAAAGTGGAGTCACTATTCCTAAAAAAATCCTACTTATAGATGATATCTATACTACAGGAGCAACTATAAATCGTGTCAAGAAACTGTTGGAAGAAGCTGGTGCTAAGGATGTAAAAACATTTTCCCTTGTAAGATGAGGAAAAAATTTGCAAAAATAGAATGAAAGCGTTATAATAAAATCATAAAAACAAAAATGTTTAGAAAGAAGGTACTCATATGATTAAATATAGTATACGTGGTGAAAACCTAGAAGTAACAGAAGCAATTCGTGATTATGTAGTTTCTAAACTCGAAAAGATCGAAAAGTACTTCCAACCAGAACAAGAGTTGGATGCCCGAATTAACTTAAAAGTTTATCGTGAAAAAACGGCTAAAGTGGAAGTAACGATTCCGCTTGGATCTATTACTCTCCGCGCAGAAGATGTATCTCAAGATATGTATGGTTCAATTGACCTTGTAACTGATAAAATTGAACGTCAGATTCGTAAAAATAAAACAAAAATCGAGCGTAAAAATAAAAATAAGGTAGCAACTGGTCAATTATTTACAGATGCTTTGGTGGAAGATTCAAATATTGTCCAGTCTAAAGTTGTTCGTTCAAAACAAATTGATTTAAAACCAATGGATTTGGAAGAAGCAATTCTACAAATGGATTTATTGGGGCATGATTTCTTTATCTATGTGGATGTTGAAGATCAGACAACCAATGTGATTTATCGTCGTGAGGATGGCGAAATTGGTTTGTTAGAGGTTAAAGAATCTTAATTTCAATATGTGTAAAGGTAGGTTTACTGAATTGTAAACTACCTTTTTCTTATAATTGATAGAATTACTGATTACACTTTTAAAAAGTCGCTTTTTGAGGGGTATTATGGTATAATGGGTGCCAAGAGGTTTTGAATGAAAAAATTTTATGTAAGTCCAATTTTTCCTATTCTAGTAGGATTGATTGCGTTTGGAGTCTTATCCACTTTCATTATTTTTGTTAATAATAATCTGTTGACGGTTTTAATTTTGTTTCTTTTTGTAGGAGGCTATGTTTTTTTATTTAAGAAACTGAGAGTGCATTATACAAGGAGTGATGTAGAACAGATACAGTATGTAAACCACCAAGCGGAAGAAAGTTTGACATCTCTATTGGAACAAATGCCTGTAGGTGTTATGAAATTGAATTTATCTTCTGGAGAGGTTGAGTGGTTTAATCCCTATGCTGAATTGATTTTGACCAAGGAAGATGGTGATTTTGATTTAGAAGCTGTTCAAACGATTATCAAGGCTTCAGTAGGAAATCCGTCTACTTATGCCAAGCTTGGTGAGAAGCGTTATGCTGTTCATATGGATGCTTCTTCCGGTGTTTTGTATTTTGTAGATGTATCCAGGGAACAAGCCATAACAGATGAATTGGTAACAAGTCGACCAGTGATTGGGATTGTCTCTGTGGATAATTATGATGATTTGGAGGATGCAACTTCTGAGTCAGATATTAGTCAAATCAATAGTTTTATAGCTAATTTTATATCAGAGTTTTCAGAAAAACACATGATGTTTTCTCGTCGGGTAAGTATGGATCGATTTTATCTATTTACTGACTACACGGTGCTTGAGGGCTTGATGAATGATAAATTTTCTGTTATTGATGCTTTCAGAGAAGAGTCGAAACAGAGACAGTTGCCCTTGACCTTAAGTATGGGATTTTCTTATGGCGATGGAAATCATGATGAGATAGGGAAAGTTGCTTTGCTCAATTTGAACTTGGCTGAAGTACGTGGTGGCGACCAGGTGGTTGTTAAGGAAAACGACGAAACGAAAAATCCAGTTTATTTTGGTGGTGGGTCTGCTGCTTCAATCAAGCGTACACGGACTCGTACGCGCGCTATGATGACAGCCATATCTGATAAGATTCGTAGTGTGGATCAAGTGTTTGTAGTTGGGCATAGAAATTTAGATATGGATGCTTTGGGCTCTGCTGTAGGTATGCAGTTGTTCGCCAGCAATGTGATTGAAAATAGCTATGCTCTTTATGATGAAGAACAAATGTCTCCAGATATTGAACGAGCTGTTTCATTCTTAGAAAAAGAAGGAGTTACGAAGTTGTTGTCTGTTAAGGATGCAATGGGGATGGTGACCAATCGTTCTTTGTTGATTCTTGTAGACCATTCAAAGACAGCCTTAACATTATCAAAAGATTTTTATGATTTATTTACCCAAACCATTGTTATTGACCACCATAGAAGGGATCAGGATTTCCCAGACAATGCAGTTATCACTTATATCGAAAGTGGTGCAAGCAGTGCCAGTGAGTTGGTAACGGAGTTGATTCAGTTCCAAAATTCTAAGAAAAATCGTTTGAGTCGTATGCAAGCAAGTGTCTTGATGGCTGGTATGATGCTGGATACTAAAAATTTCACCTCACGAGTGACTAGTCGGACATTTGATGTTGCTAGCTATCTCAGAACGCGCGGAAGTGATAGTATTGCTATCCAAGAAATCGCTGCGACAGATTTTGAAGAATATCGTGAGGTCAATGAACTGATTTTACAGGGGCGTAAATTAGGTTCAGATGTACTAATAGCAGAGGCTAAGGACACGAAATGCTATGATACAGTTGTTATTAGTAAGGCAGCAGATGCCATGTTAGCTATGTCAGGTATTGAAGCGAGTTTTGTTCTTGCGAAAAATACACAAGGCTTTATATCCATCTCAGCTCGGAGTCGTAGTAAACTGAATGTGCAACGGATTATGGAAGAGTTAGGCGGTGGAGGTCACTTTAATTTGGCAGCAGCTCAAATTAAAGATTTAACCTTGTCAGAAGCAGGTGAAAAACTGACAGAAATTGTATTAAATGAAATAAAGGAAAAGGAGAAAGAAGAATGAAAGTAATTTTTTTAGCAGATGTTAAAGGAAAAGGTAAAAAAGGCGAAATTAAGGAAGTACCAACAGGGTATGCGCAAAACTTTCTTATCAAAAAGAACCTAGCAAAAGAAGCGACTGCTCAAGCTGTAGGTGAACTTCGTGGTAAACAAAAATCTGAAGAGAAAGCTCACGCTGAGATGATTGCAGAAGCAAAAGCAATTAAAGCCCAACTTGAAGCAGAAGAAACGGTTGTAGAATTTGTTGAAAAAGTTGGTCCAGATGGTCGTACCTTTGGTTCTATTACCAATAAGAAGATTGCAGAAGAATTGCAAAAGCAATTTGGAATTAAGATTGATAAACGTCATATTCAAGTACAAGCTCCGATTCGAGCGGTTGGTTTGATTGATGTGCCAGTGAAAATCTATCAAGATATCACAAGTGTAATCAATCTTCGTGTGAAAGAAGGATAAGTTTACACCTTCTTGACAAGATTGTAAAAGGAAGGGAAGTCTGATGGCAGAAGTAGAAGAGTTACGAGTACAACCTCAAGACATCTTAGCTGAGCAATCTGTTTTGGGGGCTATCTTTATTGATGAGAGTAAACTTGTTTTTGTGCGAGAATACATTGAGTCTCGGGACTTTTTTAAGTATGCCCATCGTTTGATTTTCCAAGCCATGGTCGATTTATCCGATCGTGGTGATGCCATAGATGCAACAACGGTTCGCACCATTCTTGATAATCAAGGGGATTTACAGAATATTGGTGGCCTGTCTTACCTAGTTGAGATTGTCAATTCTGTGCCAACTTCTGCTAATGCGGAGTATTATGCTAAAATCGTTGCAGAAAAGGCTATGTTACGGCGATTAATCGCTAAGTTGACAGAGTCTGTCAACCAAGCTTACGAAGCGTCGCAACCAGCTGATGAAATCATTGCTCAGGCAGAAAAAGGCCTGATTGATGTCAGTGAAAATGCTAATCGAAGCGGGTTTAAGAACATTCGAGATGTGTTGAATGTCAACTTTGGAAATCTGGAAGCTCGCTCGCAACAAACGACCGATATTACAGGTATTGCGACAGGTTATCGTGATTTGGATCATATGACGACTGGTCTACACGAGGAGGAGTTGATTATTCTAGCAGCCCGTCCAGCGGTTGGTAAGACAGCCTTTGCCTTGAATATCGCTCAGAACATTGGAACTAAGTTGGACAAAACGGTTGCTATCTTTTCGCTCGAAATGGGTGCGGAAAGTCTAGTCGATCGTATGTTAGCGGCAGAAGGGTTGGTTGAGTCGCATTCTATCCGTACAGGTCAATTGACCGATGAGGAGTGGCAAAAATATACCATTGCTCAAGGGAACCTAGCAAACGCAAGTATCTATATCGATGATACGCCAGGGATTCGAATTACAGAGATTCGTTCTCGTTCTCGTAAACTGGCTCAAGAAACGGGCAATCTAGGTTTGATTTTGATAGATTACTTGCAGCTTATCACGGGAACTGGGCGAGAAAACCGCCAACAAGAAGTTTCAGAAATTTCACGTCAGTTGAAAATCCTAGCCAAGGAACTGAAGGTTCCAGTAATCGCTCTGAGTCAGTTGTCTCGTGGTGTAGAACAACGTCAGGATAAAAGACCAGTCTTGTCTGATATTCGTGAATCTGGGTCTATCGAGCAGGACGCTGATATCGTAGCCTTTCTTTATCGCGACGATTACTATGAGCGTGGTGGTGAAGAAGAGGAAGGCATACCAAATAATAAGGTGGAAGTTATTATCGAGAAAAACCGTAGTGGAGCTCGTGGAACTGTGGAATTGATTTTCCAAAAAGAATACAATAAATTTTCAAGTATCTCAAAGAGGGAGGCATAAGATGTCAGATGCATTTACAGATGTAGCCAAGATGAAAAAAATCAAAGAGGAAATCAAGGCGCATGAGGGTCATGTAATTGAAATGACTTTGGAAAATGGGCGCAAGCGCCAAAAAAATAGATTGGGTAAGTTAATTGAAGTTTATCCATCCCTATTTATTGTGGAATTTGGGAACGTTGAAGGAGATAAACAAGCTAATGTTTACGTTGAATCCTTTACCTACTCAGATATCCTTACAGAAAAGAATTTGATTCATTATCTGGACTAAAGTGAGAAATTTTCTCACTTTTTCTTTTTTCTCCGAATAGTTTAAGTGAAGGCAATCTTCGATTTATATTATTTTTCAAGGAGGAAGAATGAAAATTTTACCGTTTATAGCAAGAGGGACAAGTTATTACTTGAAGATGTCAGTTAAAAAGCTTGTTTCTTTTTTAGTAGTAGGATTGATGCTAGCAGCGGGTGATAGTGTCTATGCCTACTCTGGAGGGAATAGATCGATTGCGCGTGGAGATGATTATCCTGCTTATTATAAAAATGGGAGCCAGGAGATTGATCAGTGGCGCATGTATTCTCGTCAGTGTACTTCTTTCGCAGCCTTTCGTTTGAGTAATGTCAATGGTTTTGAGATTCCAAGGGCTTATGGAAATGCGAATGAATGGGGGCATCGTGCTCGTCGTGAAGGCTATCGTGTAGATAATACACCGACGATTGGCTCCATTGCTTGGTCTACTGCAGGAACTTATGGGCATGTTGCCTGGGTGTCAAATGTAATGGGAGATCAGATTGAGATCGAGGAATATAACTATGGTTATACAGAAGCCTATAATAAACGAAGTATAAAAGCAAATACGATGACAGGATTTATTCATTTTAAAGATTTGGCTGGTGGCAGTGTTGGGACTAGTCAATCCTTAGCTTCAACAGGGGGCACACATTATTTTAAGACTAAGTCAGCTATCAAAAATCAACCTCTAGCTAGCGCAACTGTGATTGATTACTATTATCCTGGGGAGAAGGTTCATTATGATCAAATTCTCGAAAAAGATGGCTACAAGTGGTTGAGTTATACGGCTTATAACGGAAGTCGTCGCTATATACAGCTAGAGGGAGTGACTTCTTCACAAAATTATCAGAATCAATCAGGAAATAGCTCTAGCTATAGATCCAATAGTAGTCCAACTGTCGGTTGGAAGAAAATAAATGGTAGTTGGTATCATTTCAAATCAAATGGTTCTAAATCAACAGGCTGGCTGAAAGACGGTTCTAGCTGGTATTATTTGAAATTATCTGGTGAAATGCAGACAGGATGGTTAAAGGAAAATGGCTCGTGGTATTATCTGGATAGTTCAGGGGCAATGAAAACAGGTTGGTATCAAGTTTCTGGTAAGTGGTATTATTCTTACTCTTCAGGTGCCCTAGCTGTTAATACGACGGTGGATGGCTACAGAGTAAACAGTGATGGAGAACGAGTGTAGAAAATTGGAGTAGGAAATTTTTCCTGCTCTTTTCTGGTACGACGGGCATGTCGTGCATCTGAGGTACAAGTCCTTGGTGGGCACCTGCTACCGGTGAACCCAATAGCGATTCCCAAGCCTGACTATCGTGAGGTAGCGGATTAAAACGGTCTGGGGATAGACCGTTTTAAGTCTGACGCTGGAAATGAGAATCGTCAGAGGAAGGGATAGCGAAATCGTGGCTCTACGAACAGGAAGGTGATAGTAAGGCGTATATAGCGGATAGGGGGGCGCGAAACCTTAAAGTCCAAAAAGGTAGTCGTAACCTATATGCGTAAATCACGAGAGTAATTGAATTCGAACTAAGATTTATCTTTTTCCACTGTAACCTTTTAACGTCCTCATGTCTAGTCTAAACGAGGAAAGATGTAGGACTTATCCCGTGAGCTCTCATGAGCGCTGAAAGCGTAGTAACAAGGAATCATGAGAAGTCAGCCGAACCCATAGTAGTGAGGAAACTTCTGTAATGGAAGTGGAGCGAAGGGGTGAATACTCAAACAGTCTGGGGAGAGACTGTTTGAGGTCTGTCGCTAGAAAGAGAAAACGACAGATCGAAGTAATCCTACTTCACTTGTGTCTGTAAAACGAACGGTCTGATAGAACTGGACTCTGTCACGTATTGACTAGATGAAGGTTCACCAATATAAGATGTCCCTCAGGCACCAAAACAAGAAAGGAATAGGCACATGTCAAAATTGCTAGATAAGATAGTATCACGCGAAAATATGCTGGAAGCCTACAATCAAGGAAAATCCAATAAGGGCTCAGCTGGGATTGATGGAATGACTATCGAAGAGATGGATAATTATCTCAGACAAAACTGGCGCCTGACTAAAGAACTGATAAAACAGAGGAAATACAAACCTCAATCAGTCCTGCGAGTTGAAATCCCCCAACCCAATGGAGGTGTCCTTCAGCTTGGGATTCCGACAGTGATGGATAGGATAATCCAACAAGCCATTGTCCAAGCTCTTAGAGTACTTAAATGACGGCTATGAGTGGATAGTGGATATAGACCTAGAGAAATTTTTCGATAGGGTTCCTCAAGATAGATTGATGTCCTTAGTACATAACATTATCGAAGACGGAGATAGGGAATCCTTGATTCGTAAGTATCTTCATTCAGGTGTTATCATTAATGGTCAACGTCATAAAACGCTAGTTGGCACACCACAGGGAGGAAATGTATCTCCTCTCTTATCCAATATCATGCTTAATGAATTGGA
>NZ_VMMV01000017.1:0-21879 GCF_013277375.1 Streptococcus sp. 3613 | reverse complement strand
CATTGTTCAGTACTACAACCTTGGTTGTAGTGCCCTGCACATTGGTTCGTCTTGTTCAGTTTTCAAAGGTCTTTGTCACTCGCTTCTCTCAAGCGACAACTATATTAGTATATCACAGTCACTTTCGTTTGTCAACACTTTTTTTGAAACTTTTTAATCTTTTTTTCATCAAGTGTTCCAACCGCAACATACTATAGTCCGTACGGGATTCGAACCCGTGTTACCGCCGTGAAAAGGCGGTGTCTTAACCCCTTGACCAACGGACCAGAGTTGTTATTTTCAACTCTTACTATTATACCGACTTTTTCAGACTTGTCAACACCTTTTTCTAATTTTTTTTCATTTTTTTTGCATGACTTCCTAATGGCTACGGATGTCAAACTCTTTAAACACAATACGTAAATCTCTTAACACTCTTTGACGCCCTCGGAAGCGTTCATCTCTTAAGATGCGTTCTAATTCTTCTTGTTGCTCTTTAGTTTGTTTATTTCTATAATTTCTTAGTGTTTCATGAAAGAGATAATAATCGTCTAGCCAGAGTCCTCCATCACTTATACGATGACTGATTTCACCCACTTCTTCATAAGGTTCTTTATCATATCTTCGTTTGTGGCTTTCTTGCTTACGGATATAGTCTAAAATTCGATTTCGAAACTTGGTTTTGAAATATTTCCTTAAACGAGGAATATCTTCTACTAGTCCTTCTTCTCTACTAATCAATTCATGTAAGCAAATCATTCCCTCTTGGTTCCAGTCCGATAGCTCCCATAAATGAAGGTAATATTCATTTCTACACTTATACACAGTTCCTTGGACTTCTTCATACAATTCTTTAATCATAATTTTCCCCTTTCTAGATACAGTCTAACAGATTAGAAACACTTTTGTTCCATTTTCTCCATTCTGTTCTCTACACCGTCTCAACTGCACAAAAAAGAGAGGCTCAGCCTCTCTCAGGGTTATAATTCTGCGATTTGGTTTAGGTTTACTTCTGCAACTGTGTCATTACCAAACATAGAGATAATCATTTTTACTTTGTTATTATCAATTTCTGTAATCTTACCAGTGTAGTCTGCAAAAGCACCATCAATAATACGTACGGTTTGACCAACCTCAACATCGAAATCAAATTCTTGAACAGTTTGTCCCATAGATACCAAAATGTCACGAATTTCTTGTTCCAATAATGGAGTTGGTTTTGATCTGTTCCCGTGTGATCCTACGAATCCTGTAACGTTTGGTGTGTTTCGCACAACAAACCAAGCTTCATCTGTCATGACCATTTCTACAAGAACATAACCTGGAAATCGATTTTCTTCTACTTCTTTTCTCTTTCCATTTTTTTCAACTTGCACTGTTTGCGTTGGAATTTCAACACGTAAAATATTATCCAACATATTGTAGGTTTGCGCACGTTGCAATAGATTTTCTTTTACCTTATTTTCATAACCAGAATAAGTTTGTAAAACAAACCACCCTTTATCAAAACTATCCATGATATTTCCTTTCATAAATAGAAGATTTCTAGTGTAATTAACTCCACTAACCTTCTAAAAAATGTTAATAAATCGAATCAAACCTGAAACAATCAACTGGTCAAAAATGTAAATAATTACTACAAAGAAAGCTGTGTATTCCATAATAGAACGAAAATCTCTCCAGCTTTCCTTGCGAGTTGGCCATGTTGTGTCTTTAAGAAGTCTAAAAATATCTCCAATAAAACGCATCGCTCTCTCCTATCTCGTTTCTCTGTGTGTAGTGTACTTGCCACAATGTTTACAAAATTTATTTACTTCTAGTCGTGTAGGCTTGGGGGTTCCACTGATCTTGATTGAATAGTTTCTCGAACCACAAACCGCACAAGCTAGGCTTGCTTTTTTTAGTGCCATAACGCCTCCATCTTATCTATTATAACAAGAAAGCTAGGCTTTGACAAGCATCTTAGCGAAATAGATTGACTACCGAATCCCATATTGTTTGAGCCTTTTCCTTAATCTTCGCATCCGAGATAGCCCGACTAGCCTCATCTACTAGACTTTGCGCACGTCCTCGAATATCAGACAAATTATCATCTGTCTGGCTATTATCATTGGTTTGTACTTGTCTTTTTGTATTGGCTGGTGCAATTCCATTTTGCTTATAAGCATTTTCAACCGTAAAGGTACTTCCTGGCGTATAAGGTAAAATGGTATTTGCAATATTTCTAAAGACATGGGCTGCACCGTTTGAAGTAGAACCTGCTAGATAGTGATTTTCATCAGTGGTCGGAAAACCAAGCCAATGACTAATCACCACATCAGGAGTATAACCAATCACCCACTGGTCACTTGTGTACTCCGGATTGAAAACTGCTTCAGTTGTTCCAGTTTTCCCTGCCATGACATAGTCTGCAGGCGATGAACTAATACCGGTTCCGTTAGTGAATGTACCCAACATCATACTGGTCATCTTATCAGCTACAGACTTATCAAGCACCCGTTTTTGTGAATGTTTATGGCTAGCAATAACTTGTCCACTAGCATTTTCAATTCTACTAATAAAATGTGCTTCCGGCATTAAACCTTCATTTGCAAAGGCAGCATATGCTTGAGCCATTTGCAGAGGATTGGTTTCGACACCACTTCCCAAGGCGACGCCAAGAACACGGTCGACCTTTTCCATGTTGAGTCCGAATTTTTCTCCTGCCTCAAAAGCCTTATCAAGGCCCAAATCATTAACAATGGCAACAGCAGGTAGATTAAGCGATTCTGCCAAGGCTT
The DNA here is from genome assembly GCF_013277375.1 of Streptococcus sp. 3613. NCBI lineage: Bacteria > Bacillati > Bacillota > Bacilli > Lactobacillales > Streptococcaceae > Streptococcus > Streptococcus sp. 3613. The sequence continues at coordinate 19,120 of NZ_VMMV01000017.1, read as the reverse complement.
GATACATAGGAACTTCTCGACTCGTTTTAATTCCTGCATAGTTATCAACCTTATAGCTGTCATACTGCATGGTATGGTTATCCAAGAGCTTATTCAAAGCCCAACCTGCCTCAACTGCTGGCGTATAAACAACTAAAGGCTTAATTGTAGAACCAGGGCTACGTTTTGATTGAGTTGCATAGTTGAAATTCCGGAATCCAGTTTTATCATTGTCAGCAACTTGACCGACAACTCCACGAACTCCTCCTGTTTTCGGTTCAAGAGCTACACTTCCTGATTGTGCAAATGTTCCATCCTCTGCTCTCGGAAATAGCGCTGTGTTTTCATAAACAACCTGCATATTTGCTTGGTAGTTTTGGTCCAGCTCTGTATAAATGCGGTAGCCATTATTGACAATTTCTTCCTCTGTTAGATTATACTTAGAAACAGCTTCATTAACAACCGCATCAAAGTAAGAAGGATAGCGGTAATCTGAGATTTTTCCTTCATACTTATCGTGCAATTGCGAAGTCATATCAACTTCTGCAGCTTCGGTTTCTTGGTTTTTATCAATATATCCTGCTGCAACCATATTTTGTAAGACAGTGTCGCGACGATTAGTTGAATCTTCTACGGAATTCAAGGGATTATACAATTCCGGCCCCTTGAGCATCCCTGCCAGAGCCGCAGCTTGATCCAAACTCACTTCTGATGCAGAAACTCCAAAGTATTTCTTACTCGCATCTTCTACACCCCACACACCATTTCCAAAATAGGCATTGTTAAGGTACATGGTTAAGATCTGATCCTTACTATATTTTTTTGTTAATTCTAAGGCAAGGAAAAATTCTTTCGCTTTTCTCTCAACAGTTTGATCCTGAGACAGATAGGCATTTTTAGCCAACTGTTGGGTAATAGTAGAACCACCACCTGAACGACCAGCAGTGACAATCGCCAAGAAGAAACGGCCATAGTTAATCCCGTCATTTTTATAGAAAGAACGGTCTTCTGTCGCAATAACAGCATTCTGCAAGTTTTTACTGATGTCAGTCAGCTCAACATAGGTTCCCTTTTGACCAGACAAGGCACCAGCCTCTTTTTCTTCACGGTCAAAAATGATAGTCCGAGTTTTCAAGGCGTTTTGCAAATCGTTAACATTGGTTGACTTAGCTACAGCAAACAAATAGGTTCCAACTAACAAGCCTGCACTCAAACCTAGTATAAGGACAATCTTTGTTAAATGATAACGACGCCAGAATTTTCGAATCGGACCCACTTGGGCTAATTTTTTTCGATCACTACGAGAGCGACGTAAGCTAGTAGACCCAGAATCCTCTGATTCACTTGTTTCTTTTTTAAAAAGAGAAAGAAATTTCTCGAATAATTTATCTAATTTCATGCGTTTATTTTATCATCTTCATCATAGGAAGACAAGAATTTAGCTATTTCCTATCCAAATAGGGCTTTTTTTGTTACAATATCTGTATGAAATTCACATTTACATTACCAGACTCTCTACCTCCAATGACGGTTAAGCAATTACTGGAGGAACAACTCCTTATCCCTAGAAAAATCCGTCATTTTTTAAGAATCAAGAAACACATTTTGATTAATCAGCGAGAAGTTCATTGGAACGAGATGGTAAGTCCTGGAGATGTTTGCCAGTTGACTTTTGACGAGGAAGATTATCCCGAAAAAGAAATCCCTTGGGGCAACCCAGACTTAGTGCAGGAAGTTTATCAAGATCAACACTTGATTATTGTAAACAAACCAGAGGGGATGAAAACGCATGGTAATCAGCCAAACGAAATCGCCCTTCTTAACCATGTCAGTGCCTATGTTGGCCAAACCTGCTATGTCGTTCATCGTCTGGACATGGAAACCAGTGGCTTGGTTCTCTTTGCCAAAAATCCTTTTATCCTGCCCATTCTCAACCGCTTATTGGAGAAAAAAGAGATTTCTAGGGAATATTGGGCGCTTGTTGACGGAAATATCAACAGCAAAGAACTTGTTTTCAAAGACAAAATTGGGCGTGATCGCCATGACCGCAGAAAACGAATAGTTGATACAAAAAATGGGCAATATGCTGAAACGCATGTAAGCAGATTAAAGCAATTCCCAAACAAAACGACCCTTGTCCGTTGTAAACTAAAGACAGGGCGAACCCATCAGATTCGTGTGCACCTTTCGCATCATAACTTCCCTATTTTGGGCGACCCTCTCTATAACATCAATTCAAAGACGAGTCGGCTTATGCTCCACGCCTTCCGACTGTCCTTTACCCATCCGCTTACTCTAGAGAAATTAAGCTTCACTGTCCTATCAGATACTTTTGAAACAGAATTAAAAAAGAATGGATGATTGTGTCATCCATTTTTAAATATTTGAAAAGCAAGACCAAGAGGCCTTGCTTTTTATCGACTCAAGAATTATTTAGCAATTTTTGCGAAGTATTCAAGAGTACGAACAAGTTGTGCAGTGTATGACATTTCGTTGTCGTACCATGATACAACTTTAACCAATTGTTTACCGTCAACGTCAAGGACTTTAGTTTGAGTTGCGTCAAACAATGAACCGTAAGACATACCTATGATATCTGAAGATACGATTGGATCTTCTGTGTAGCCGTATGATTCGTTTGAAGCTACTTTCATAGCTGCATTCACTTCATCAACAGTAACGTTCTTTTCAAGAACAGCTACCAATTCAGTAACTGATCCAGTTGGAGTTGGAACGCGTTGTGCAGATCCGTCAAGTTTACCGTTCAATTCTGGAATTACAAGACCGATAGCTTTAGCAGCACCAGTTGAGTTAGGAACGATGTTTGCAGCACCAGCGCGAGCACGGCGAAGGTCACCACCACGGTGTGGTCCGTCAAGGATCATTTGGTCACCAGTGTAAGCGTGGATAGTAGTCATCAATCCTTCAACAACACCAAAGTTGTCTTGAAGAGCTTTAGCCATTGGAGCCAAGCAGTTTGTAGTACATGAAGCACCTGAGATAACTGTTTCAGTACCGTCAAGAACGTCGTGGTTAGTGTTGAATACAACTGTTTTAACGTCGTTTCCACCAGGAGCAGTGATAACAACTTTTTTAGCTCCACCTTTAAGGTGTTTTTCAGCTGCTTCTTTCTTAGCAAAGAAACCAGTAGCTTCAAGAACGATTTCTACACCGTCAGTAGCCCAGTCGATTTGTTCTGGATCACGTTCAGCAGAAACTTTAACGAATTTACCGTTAACTTCGAATCCACCTTCTTTAACTTCAACAGTACCGTCGAAACGACCTTGAGTTGTGTCGTATTTCAACAAGTGTGCAAGCATAACTGGATCTGTAAGGTCGTTGATGCGTGTAACTTCAACACCTTCTACGTTTTGGATACGACGGAAAGCAAGACGACCGATACGTCCGAAACCGTTAATACCAACTTTAACTACCATTAGTGATTTCCTCCTTATGAAAATCATGAAATTTTTATTGTGAAAAGAGTAACTTGAATCACTACAAATCACCTTTCAACAAACCTATTATATAACTATTTGAGTTGAATTGCAAGTATGGGCATTGTTTTTCTATGTTTGTTTCTTTTTAAGGCTATAAATCAAGAACTTCCTTACTATTCATATCGTAGCGATTCTACAGGATCCATTTTACTAATTTTACGCGCTGGGAAGTAGGCTGAGACATAACCAAGTAATAGAGCGAAAGCTAGAGTTCCTAAAACAGATAAAAGATTTAATTCAAAAACCTTAGTGATAGATGGGTAAAAGTGATTTACAACCGCATTCGCCAAACTTCCCACCCCTTGTGCAACCAAAAATGCCAGCAGCAAGGCGATCCCTACAATCCAGATAGCCTCGTAAATAAAAATTCCTTTGACATCACGATTTTGATAACCAACTGCCTTCATGACACCTATTTCCTTAGAACGTTGCATAATATTGATGTAAATGATGATACCAATCATGACCGCTGCTACCACAATAGCTTGTGATGAAAGTACAATCAACAATCCCTGAATGACACGAATAAAAGTAATCACAATATCAAGAACCTTCTGTTGAGAAAGAACAGTATACTTCTTGTTTTTCTGCAATTCTTCTGTTATCGCTTTTGTTTGTGATGGATCTTTGAGTTCCAAGATAAAATAAGATACAGCTTTTGTAAATCCAGCCTCTTTCAAAATCGTTTCCATTTGATAAGACGGCATGAAACTGTTGCTGTCCTCCAAGTCATCTTCATCATTGATTACACGTACAATCTTTGTTTGAAATTGAGCAGTCTTGCTAGCTTCAGCATCATTTTCTACAATGCTGGCTGAGACTGATTTGCCAATAATATCACTAGCTGTCAGATTTTTTCCTGTCTGTTCATTCCAATTTTTTAGTAAACTGATTGGAATCGTCAATCCCTGTTCATTTGAATCCGTATAGAGGGAACCGGCTAATACTTTGTCCGCCTCATTACTACTAACAGAAATACTTGTATCCTCATATAGACTCACTACTTGAGCATAAGAAGGCATCGTTTGACTCAGATCCATTTCTTGACCATCTATAGTCATATTTGACATGATCATCCCAAAAGGACTCTCCAAATATTTAATAGCTTCTTTCCCAACTGTATCCGTGATATAGTTCTTATCATCTTGGTTCAAAAAGCCTCGTCCAACATTTTTTGTGTTTAAAGCAATCTGAACTTGAGAAGGGATTTGACCTCCATTCGTATTTTCATCAATCATCGAAATCAATGCATTTCCCAAGCCGAAAGAAATTAAGACTCCTACAAAACCGATTGAGGTTGCTAGCGCAATCAATAGATTACGCCACTTTCTTTCCATAAAGTTATTTAAAGAAAGTTTGAATTTGTTTTTCAATGATAATCCTTTATTTTTTGACTTCTTCAACGATTTCACCATCCTTCATTTTGATAATCACATCTGCATACTCGGCAACCTCTGGATTATGGGTTACGATCAATACTGTTTTCCCTGTTTGGGCTAAATTTTTAAATACCTCCAATACCATTTCTTGAGATTGAGAATCCAGCGAACCCGTTGGCTCATCTGCTACAATCATATCTGGCTGATTTACCAGTGCACGCGCGATTGCTACACGTTGCTTTTGCCCACCAGAAAGTTGTTTAACATTTTTAGCTACAAAAGGCTCCATGCCCAAGTTACTTAATTGCTCCTTTGCAACCATTGTCATCTCCCTGTCAGATAAATCTTTGACATAGAGAGGTAGCTTGACATTGTCCAAAACAGACTGATGAGGAATGAGGTTAAAGTTTTGAAACACAAATCCAATCTTATCTTTACGAAATTGAGTTAGTTCAATCTCTGATAAGTCACGGAGGGATTCCCCTTTAAACTCTAAATCTCCTTCATATTGTCTATCTAAACCGCTGATGATATTGAGTAGACTGGTTTTGCCACAGCCTGATGGACCGTAAATCGCTGTAATTTTACCTTTTGCAATCTGCAGGTTAACATTTCTTAGAGCCTGCTCTTGATGTTTACCGTCCAAAGTGTAAAACTTTGAAATATTTTTAATGGATAAAATGGACATTCTTTCCCCCTTGTTTAAAACTGTTATCGTCATACATCACACTTATAGAAAATCCTTCAAGTTGATTGACCCTATAGGCCTACTACTTAGAATTTTCTCTCTATTGCCTCGTTTGCTTCTGGATGTATATCAAGTAATACTCTTCGAAAATCAAATTCAAACCACGTCAACGTCGCCTTGCCGTACTCAAGTACAGCCTGCGGCTAGTTTCCTAGTTTGCTCTTTGATTTTCATTGAGTATAAAATTCATTGTAACAAAAAAGCGGCATTCTCTCAATGACAGAAATGTCACTCCTATAAACTCTTTAACGATATCTTTCTAGATCCTCGCTCCATTCATTATCTAAACTAACGAGTAACTTCTCATTACCAAACATCCTCGCCATCATTTTTGCTTCTTCATACTTTTGTTTGGCTGTATCATGATCGGTATGAATATAATATTTCCACTCCACCATCAAGACAATCGGTTGCTTTTGGAAATCTCGTGTTTTTTCAGAAATCCAATTAAGTTTTTCCACAGCTAACTTAAATAACTCTAAGTCATTCAATAATTCACAACTTCCCAGCCCTGCAAATAACACATCACGAACAAGAAATAAATCGTCCGTACTGCTATTTTCTACGTTATTACATACTTTTTGAAACATTAATTGAAGTTTCTGCTGTTCGCTAATAGATAACTGTCCTTTTTTTATATTTTCTAAATAACTACACAAAAAATACAATCTAATTTTTAAAAGGTCTGAAAAGGAAAATTCTCTTTGATTCCATAGTTCCTCAAAAGATTCATCTAAAAGCGCTATTCCATACTGTTCATTATCCGTCGCTCTCACTTCATCTATTGCTTGAAGACAATCCACTATCATCTTCTCATCACGGGGCAGGTCATCATAAAAACACTCAAAAATCTCATCAAAATATTCTTCCTTTTGTTCCTGCAACTCCTTGTCCCCATAGTCAGGATGATGTAAAAGAAAGTACTTTAATTCTTGATAACGCTTCGGTAATTCCTTATAATCTGGCATCAAGACGTAGGACGGAATTTCTAATCTGTCTGCAATATATTCTAGGGTTTTTATCGTCGGGCGAAATTCTCCTTTTTCTATCCGCACCAACTGACGGACTGATAATTCAGACTCATCCCCGCAAAAAACTGGACGACTAAGTCCTTTCTCCTCTCTTAAAAGTCGCACTTTATCCCCTAACTCATTTATCTTGTTCATTTGCCCCTCGCATGATTATAAAAGATTTGATTTTCAAATAAATATATGCGATGATTATACCATTTTTCAAATAGAATTACAAAAAAAGAGACAGGAAATTCCTGCCTCTAGGCTGATAAACAATTATTTGCGGCGTCCTGGTCTTTCTTTGTAGCCATAGTAAGCATCTGCCATGATTTCTTCCATGTCAGCTACCATTGGCAAGCGTGGGTTAGCAGGTGAACATTGATCTTCATAAGCAAGCAAGGCAATTTCATGCAAGCTGTCTTTCCAAGCTTTTTCATCAATTCCTTGGTCTTTGAAGTTCATCTTGATACCTACTGCAACACCAAGTTCATAAACAGCTTTAGCGTATGCTTCAACTGCTTCTTCTGGAGTTGAGTGAGGTAAACCAAGCATTCTAGCAATGTCTTGGAATTTCTCATCAGCCTTCCAGTAGTTGTATTTAGGCCAAGTAGTAGTCTTAGATGGACGAGTTCCATTGTAACGGATAACGTATGGAAGCAAGATTGCGTTTGTACGTCCGTGAACAGTATGGTGAACCGCACCAATCTTGTGGGCCATTGAGTGGCTCATACCAAGGAAGGCATTAGCGAAGGCCATACCTGCCATTGTAGAAGCATTATGCATTTTTTCACGTGCTTCTGAATCAGCAGTCTTAACAGATTTTTCCAACCATTCAAAGACAAGTTTGATTGATTGAAGGGCGATACCATCTGTGTAGTCGTTAGCGAAGTTTGAAGTGTAGGCTTCAGTCGCGTGAGTCAAGACATCCATACCTGTGTCAGCAGTAATGAAATCTGGAACTGATTCAACCAAAGCAGGGTCAACAATCGCAATAGTTGGTGTCAATGAGTAGTCAGCCAATGGATATTTACGGTTGTTTTTCTTATCAGAGATAACAGCAAATGGTGTTACTTCTGAACCTGTACCAGAAGTTGTCGGGATACCGATGTACTTCGCTTTCTTACCAAGTGATGGGAAGCGGAAGGCACGTTTACGGATATCCATGAATTTTTGAACCAAGTCACGGAAGTCGACTTCTGGTTGTTCGTAGAAGAGCCACATAACTTTAGCCGCATCCATTGGTGAACCTCCACCAAGAGCAATGATTGTATCTGGTTCAAATGCTCTCATAACCTCAGTACCACGTTCTACAGTTGTGATATCTGGATCTGGTTCAACATCTGAGAAGACTTGGACAGTTACACGGTTGTTACGAGCGTTCAATTGATCGATAACACGTTGAACAAATCCAAGTTTTTCGATTGATTTGTCCGTAACGATCATAACGCGTTCAATATCTTCACATGTTTGAAGGTATTGGATAGAATTGCGTTCGAAGTAAATTTTTGAAGGAACTTTAAACCACTGCATATTATTTCTACGTTTCCCTACTTTCTTGATGTTTAGAAGGTTAATAGCGCTCACGTTATCCCCAACAGAGTTGCGTCCATATGAACCACATCCAAGTGTCAATGATGGGATGAAGGCATTGTAAACGTCACCGATACCACCGAAAGTAGACGGAGAGTTCCAAATAATACGCATTGCTTTGATTTCTGTACCAAATCGTTTAGCAAGTTCTTCGTCTTTTGTATGGATAGCTGCTGAGTGACCAAGACCATTGAACTCAACCATTTGACGAGCTTTCTTAAGTCCGTCTTCAGTATCTTCAGCTTTCAATACTGCGATGACTGGTGACAATTTTTCACGAGTCAAAGGCTCGTTTTCTCCTACTTCCTCACATTCTGCAGCTAAGATGTTTGTTCCTTCTGGTACTGAGAAACCTGCTTGTTCTGCAATCCATGTTGCTGGCTTACCAACGATGTCAGCGTTCAATTTTGCACCAGCACAGTTCTTGCTATTTGCTTTTGCTCCAAAACAGAATTCTTCTAGGAGAGCTTTTTCTTTTTTGTTTACAAAGTAAGTATGATAAGATTTAAATTCTGCTACAAATTCATCATACACTTCTTTGTCAATGATAACTGCTTGCTCTGATGCACAGACCATACCATTGTCAAATGATTTAGACATAACGATGTCATGAGCTGCTTGACGAAGGTCAGCTGATTTTTCGATGTAGGCAGGAACGTTTCCGGCACCTACCCCAAGAGCTGGTTTACCACATGAGTAAGCCGCCTTAACCATGGCATTACCACCAGTAGCAAGGATTGTTGCAATACCATCATGATTCATAAGAGCAGCTGTTGCTTCCATAGATGGTTCTGTAATCCATTGTACACAGTTTTCAGGAGCTCCAGCTGCGATTGCTGCGTCACGAACAATTTGAGCTGTGTGAGCAGAAGATTCTTGAGCTGATGGGTGGAAGGCAAACACGATTGGATTACGTGTTTTCAAAGCAATCAGTGATTTGAAAATAGCTGTTGAAGTTGGGTTGGTTGTTGGAGTGACACCACAGATTACACCAACAGGTTCAGCAATCTTCGTCAAGCCTGTAATTGGATCATCTTCGATAACTCCAACTGTTTTAACTCCGCGCATGTTATTCACAACATGTTCACAGGCAAAAAGGTTTTTTGTCGCTTTGTCTTCAAATACACCACGACCAGTTTCTTCAATTGCATGTTGTGCTAGGATACCGTGCGCATCAAGAGCTGCAACTGAAGCTTTCGCTACGATGTAGTCAACTTGTTCTTGGTTCAACTTGCGCATTTCATCAAGCGCAACCAAAGCTTTTTGTACTAGTCCGTCTACATGCTTCTCAGCAGCGAGTTGTTTTTGCTCAGGTGTAACAGTTTTTTTATCAGCCATATTTTCCTCCATAGCCTTTAAGGATTTTATCCTTTGTTAATTTTTTCACAAGTTCATTATAACTCTTTTTTTATGTTTTGTAAACAGTTTCATAAACATTTCACAAAGAATTTTTGCGATATTGTGAAATTACTCTCAAATACGTTATAGTATCAGCTTTTAACTAGATGATTGTGAAATAACAACAAAAAAATTTTTATTTCACAAGCCTAACAAACAGATAGAAAACGCTTTCTTGTTTTGTGTAAAAAAACCTCCTTGTCAGGAGGTCTTATTTTTGTTGAAAGATGCCTTGTTTGAAGGTCCCTTCATAAACGACTTCTTGTTCTGTTATTAGTTTCCCTTTTCCTTCAGCCTGACCATTTACAAAATCCCCTTCGTAGGTCCAACCTTCTTTAGATTGAAAGGTACCTTGGCCATTAAAGGCTCCATTGTTGAAACCACCTGTATACTGGTCTCCATTTTGGAAGGTAATGGTGCCTTGCCCATTCATTTTACCACGGACAAGACTGCCGTCGTAAACAATTGTTCCATTATCGAGTTTTAAGACACCTTTTCCGGGAATATTTAGAAAAAAGACTAGTACCGCACAAAAAACAATCGTTACTGCGGCTAAAATCTCTAAATGAGAACGACTCAGATAGACATGATATTTTCCATAGAAATTCTTAAAATTCTCCATATTCACTCTCCTCTAAACGTTCTAACCACACTTGGCATCCCTCTTGAACACGCCGATAAGTCTCTTCAAAATCTCCTGTATACCAAGGATCTGGAACACTTTCAGATGCAAATAAGTGAATCTTATCTTGACAGTCTCCTGGACACATCTGACGTAAGTCAGAAACATTTGAAGCATCCATTCCGATAATATAATCAAAGTCTTCAAAATCTTCCTTACTAATCTGAAGCGATGTTTTGCCTTTTTCATACGGAATCTGATACTGTTGAAAAATCCCTTGAGTGCCCTTATGAATCGGATTGCCATGTTCCCAAGAGGAAGTCGCTCGACTTTGGATTTCGTAGTTATCTGTCATTGATTTCATAACAAACTCAGCCATAGGGCTACGGCAAATATTTCCCAGACAGACAAAGACTAGTTTTTTCATCCCATTTCCTTTCTTCTATAGAAAAACGGGAGTTAGTAATCCCGTCTTATTTTTCAATTGCACCTTCGAGTGAAGCTGTTTCTTTAAGTGGTAATACGGTCTTGATAGCAGCTAGTTCAAAAGTCAAGTAAACTCCATCTACATCAAGAACAATCGTTCTTTTCTCCGTATCTACTTCATCAACTGTTCCGTAAAGTCCACCGATTGTAATCACTTCATAGCCTTTTTGCAGTTTGTTTAAACTTTCCATACGTTTTTGTGCTTGTTTCTTTTGAGAGCGTTGCGTAAAGAACATCAAGCCAACCATAGCCACAAGAATGATTAAAAATGTATATTGTGATTCCATTATATTCTCCTTTGTCTTTTACATAGGACTACTATATCAAATTTCAGCTACTTTTACAAGATTGTACCTTACTTTTCTAGTAAGAAAAACCAGAGCTTGCGCCCTGATTTTTAGGATTATTTCAAGTTTTGCACAACTTTTACAACATTTTCTACAGTAAAGCCATATTCTGCCAATACTTTTGGTGCTGGGGCAGAGGCTCCGAAAGTATCAATACCTAGAACGGCACCATCGAGACCAACATATTTGTACCAGTTTTGACTTGCACCCATTTCGACTGCAACACGACGGCGAACTGCATTTGGAAGAATTTCTTCCTTGTATGCTGCATCTTGTTTATCAAAGACATCTGTAGATGGCATGCTGACTACACGGACTTTTGCTCCTTGACTAGCCAATTCTTTGGCAGCTGAGACAGCAAGATTAACCTCTGAACCTGTTGCAATCAAAATCGTATCAAAGTCTGATGCATTTTCATAAACGACATAAGCACCTTTTGCAACCTTGTCGAAGTCTGTTCCCTCTTCAACAGTCAAGTTTTGACGTGTCAAGACAAGAGCAGTTGGTGTTTTCTCACTTGTCACTGCAAGGTACCAAGCTGCTTGAGTTTCACGCGCATCTGCTGGACGGAAAACATTTAGATTTGGCATAGCACGAAGACCTGCTAAGTGCTCAACTGGTTCGTGCGTTGGACCGTCTTCTCCAACTGCGATTGAATCGTGGGTAAAGACATAAGTCACAGGAAGTCCTTGTAAGGCTGACAAGCGAACAGCTGCCTTCACATAGTCAGAGAAGACGAAGAAAGTTCCACCGTATACACGAAGTCCACCGTGAAGGGCCATCCCGTTCAAGATCGTTCCCATGGCAAATTCACGAACACCAAACTGAATGTTACGGTTCAAGCGATTAGCATCGTCTTGAAGTCCGTCTGTTTTAATGTAAGTCATGTTTGAGTGAGCTAGGTCAGCTGATCCACCTAGGAAGGTTGGTAACTTAGCTGCCACAACGTTCAAGGCATCTTGGCTTGAGTTACGAGTTGCTTGAGAGAAGCCATTTTCTAAGGCTGGGAAGTCTGCTGGAGTCACTTCAACTGGATCACGGCCGTCAATGATGGCCTCTACTTCTGCAGCCAATTCTGGGTGAGCTTCTTTATAATCAGCAACTAATTTAGTCCATGCTTCATAAGCTGATGCGCCACGGTCTGCAACATGTTCTTTGAAATCAGCATATACTTGTTCTGGGATTTCAAATGGTTCATAGTCCCAACCGAGAGCTTGACGAGTAGCTGCAGTTTCATCTGCTCCAAGAGGAGCACCGTGTACGGCACTAGTTCCCTGTTTGTTTGGAGAACCGTATCCAATAACCGTCTTCACTTCAATCAAAGATGGTTTACCTGAAGCTTTAGCTGCTTCGATAGCAGCATGGATTGCTTTCAAGTCTGTTCCATCTTCAACCAAGGCAGTATGCCAACCGTAGGCATTGTAACGGTCACGAACACTTTCTGTAAAGGAATCCTTTGTCTCACCATCCAAGTTGATGTCATTTGAATCATAAAGAACAACCAACTTATCAAGTTTTTGCAAACCTGCGTATGAAGCCGCCTCGCTTGAGACACCTTCCATCAAGTCTCCGTCTCCACAGATAACGTAAGTATAGTGGTCAAAGATATTGTAGCCTTCTCGGTTATATTTGGCTGCCAAGAAACGTTCTGCTTGGGCAAAACCAGTAGCAGTTGAAATCCCTTGCCCTAGAGGACCTGTTGTAGCATCAATCCCTGCTGTATGGCCAAATTCTGGGTGACCTGGTGTTTTTGAACCCCATTGACGGAAGCTCTTGATCTCATCCATACTAACATCTTCAAAGCCAGAAAGGTGAAGAAGGGCATAAAGAAGCATTGAACCATGACCAGCTGAAAGAATGAAACGGTCGCGGTTAATCCAGTTTGGTTGAGCTGGATTGATACGAAGTTGTTTTGTAAAGAGGCTGTAAGCCATCGGAGCTGCTCCCATAACCACACCTGGGTGACCTGAGTTGGCTTTGTTGATAGCGTCAATACCTAGGAAACGGATTGCATTAACAGATAGATTTGACATAGAATTTCCTTTCTATTTGAGGTGATTATTGAATCACACATTCTATTCTACTATTATATGAAAAAATACATAGAATAGCAATTAAACAATTCGACGTAAATAAGTATTCTATTTGCTACCCTCTGGTCGCCTGATAGTAGGGAAGTAAGCGCTCATAAGCTTCATCTAATTTTTCTAAAATCACTTCCAATGATTGATTTTCAATAAAAGAAACATCTGCCTTAACTAGCACTTTTCGGACTTCCTGATTGGATAGTTTATTTCTTAAAATTTGACGATTTTCTTCGTTCGCCTCCCACCGTTGACTTTGGCCATCAGAGTAGGCTAGATAATAAATTCCTTTAACGGTTGGAATGTCTAAAATCTTGGCCTGTTTCTCTAAAGTTTGCTCATCCTTCTTACGTTCGATGAAACTGACTTCCAAAGAAATTCCAAAGTCAGTAGATATCCCATACAAACGTAAGGCCATCATAGGTTCTGTCACTTGTCCGTCTCTCTGTAGATAAACCCAAAAATGTGGTCTCAAACGCTGGGCCTGATTCATCCACTGACTAGTCTGTTGGAGTTGCCATTCTGGATGGCTTGCTTGAAAGGCTTTGGCCAGTTCTGTAAAAGCCTTTCGGGCCTCTTGTCCTTTGTGGCGGAATGCCAGCATCTTCTCTCGCTCTGCTCCCGCTTTATCAGGATTACGGTACTGCAAACCAGCAAAGTCTAAATAGTCTCTTATCTTATTCAACATCAGTTTAACCTCCTCTAGCTAGCAAAAAATCAGGTCAACCCTGATTTTACTTATTCTGTATCTACAACGACATAGCGATTGGGCTCATCACCTTCAGAGTAACTAGTCACACCATCCATACGTGAAATAATACGATGGATAATCTTGCGTTCGCTATTTGACATTGGATCTGTTTTATGACTGCGCCCTTCTTCCAAAACACGAGTCGCCAATTTTTGCGCATAGGTCTGCAAAACTTCTGCACGGTGTTCAACATAATCATTGACATTGATTGTAATATAGAAGGTTCTTGAATAGCTATTATAAAGATAATTTTGAGCCAACAGTTGCAAGGACTTCAAGACTTTACCATGGTAACCGATAATACGACCTGGTTCGTTGGTGTTAATTTGTAGATTGATGCTACGACGGTTATAGTCATTTGAAATCGTCGCCTCAACGTCCATGTCATCCACAATCGCTTGAACATAGGCAGTCACATCCGTAGCCACCTGGGCAATATCAAAGCTCGGTTCAACTTTCAAGCCCATCTCTGTCAAGTCTTGATTTTCAGTCTGGTCTTGCTCAGTTTCAAGGTCATCAGCGCCCGTTTCTTCCCTCATCGCTTCCTCGATTTGAAGTTCATTTAAAATCTCAATGTGACCAGTTTCTTCTAAGATAGTGCTGGCATGTCTTTCATGTTTTAAGATTTCAGCCTTGACTTCATCAGAAATACCTTGACCTTCTTCCTCAATCTTTTTAATTGCCTCTACAACATGACCCAAATCAACGGTCGCTTCACTAACTGTTTTAACAGGCTCATTCAAATCATTGATTTGTTTTGGAACTCCCTTTACAGCTTGTTGATTTGCTTTGACAACAGTCGTTTCACTAATCGCTTCAATATGCACTTGGGCTGGTTTTTTACCAAATAAACCAAGAAACCCTTTTTTCTCACGAGAAATGACTTTAATATGTGCCTTCTTCCTTGGAATATCTAATTCCTTCAATCCTTTCTGGATTGCTTCTTCAACGGTTGAACCTGTAAATACTACCATTACCAGATTCCTCCTTATTATTTCGTTTTCTGAGCCTTTTTCTTGGCTTTTCTTTTTCTATTTTCCAAATCTTTCTGTGCCTGTACTACAGCCTCGCGCTCTGCGATAATCTTGAATGGATTGTTCAAGAAATAGGTTTGCAAGACTTGGTAAGCATTGGACACTGTCCAGTATAGGGCAACTCCACCTGGCGCATAAACTGCAAAGATAAAAATCAAGACTGGAATCCCATACATCATCGCTGTCGTAGCTCCATTACGCTCAGACAAGGCTTTGTTGGACAACCAAGTACTTAAAAAGGTGAATACTGCTGCTAAAATCGGAAGAACAAGGGTTGTATCTACACCACCAAGGTTAATCCATAAGAAATGACCTGTCTTTAAAAAGTCAACTCTTGATAGGGCTTGGAACAGGGCCAAAATAACCGGCATCTGAATCAAAATCGGCCAAAGAGAGTCTGACTGTCTGACACCCATTTCTTTAAATACTTTACGCATTTCCTTCTCTAGTTTGGTTCTGCTTTCCATATCTCGACCTGGATATTGTTCTCGAAGCGCCTTAATGCGTGGCTGAGCTTCCTGCATTTTCCTAGAA
This sequence comes from Streptococcus sp. 3613, assembly GCF_013277375.1. Taxonomy (NCBI): domain Bacteria; kingdom Bacillati; phylum Bacillota; class Bacilli; order Lactobacillales; family Streptococcaceae; genus Streptococcus; species Streptococcus sp. 3613. The sequence goes on along the minus strand of NZ_VMMV01000017.1, from coordinate 3,655 downwards.
GCCACCATTTGCACCTGAAAGACTGGCAAGAGGACTGTACGAATCAAGACCGTAAAGAGAATAATCCCCACTCCGATACTAATATCAAACGATAAAAAGCGAATGATTTCCGCAAAGAAGTAAACAAATTTACTCCAAAAATCAGCCGAATTGGCTGTAATATCGCTAGTTGTCCCACTAGTCGCACAGGCTGTCATGATCAATAGAGACAGTCCTAGCAAACTAGTCAACTGTAGTTTCTTTTTCACTCCCATTTCCTTCCTGGTAAATCTTTGATAATTTTAATACGTGGAGTAGATTTCTCTCCATCTCTGCGTATCCCAAGGTTTCAACCCCTTTTCGAGCAATGACAACAAAGTCGACATCTTCTACCAGACTCCCTTTTGCATTCTGGATAACATGCCGAATCCGTCGCTTAATTTGATTTCTAGTGACGGCATTCCCCAGTTTTTTGCTAACTGATAGACCTACTCGAAAATGATTTTTCTGGTTTTCTAGTTGGTAGACGACAAATTTGCGATTGGCAAAACTTGTCCCCTCCTTGAAAATCGCCTTAAAATCTTTCTCTCTTTTTACACGAAAGTTTTTCTTCAAAACTCAACTCCATCTATTAAATTACTACTATTATACCATATTTTTCAAAAAAGCCAATCATAGCAAGGTTTTGCACAATTTCATCAGAAAAAGGAGCCGGAAAATCTCTTTCCCAACTCCTTGTATTGAATATTTTTTTAGTTTCACTTATTTTTTCAAGCGTTCAACATCACGGGCAATGACTAATTCTTCATCTGTTGGAATAACCAAGACACGGATCTTCGCTGCATCTGTTGAGATGTCTCCTGTCACACCAAAGATATTCTTTTCATCATCAACATCACAACCAAACCACGAAATTCCTGAGATTACATCATGACGGAAATTTTCTGCATTTTCACCAACACCTGCTGTGAAAACAATGGCATCTGCTCCATTTAGTACTGCAAGGTACTGACCGATATGTTTTTGAATACGGTCAACATACATTTCATAAGCCAAGCTAGCGTCGTGATTCCCTTCTGCTACAGCAGCTTCTATGTCACGCATATCGCTAGAATTAGCAGAAACTCCCAAAAGACCCGATTCACGATTAAGAACACTACTGATATCTTCTGGTGTATTAAAATCCTCTGTATATTGCATTAAATAAGGAATGATAGCTGGATCAATGTCCCCTGTACGCGTTCCCATCATAATACCACCCAGAGGAGTGAAGCCCATAGAAGTATCAACAGATTTGCCGGCTTGCACAGCTGTAATTGAGCCTCCGTTACCAATATGACAGGTAATCAACTTCAAGTCTTCTAATGGACGTCCCAAGAGTTTTGCAGCTTCTCCTGCTACAAACTGGTGACTTGTACCATGAGCACCGTATTTACGAACCTTGTTTTCTGTGTAATATTTTGTTGGTAGAGGGTAGCGATAAGCTTTCTCTGGCATACTTGCGTGGAAGGAAGTATCAAAAACAACTACACTGGTAATGTCTGGCAACAATTCCTTGAAGGCACGAACACCTGCTGCATTGGCTGGATTGTGGAGAGGAGCCAACAAACTCAACTCTTCAACTTTTTCTAAAACATCCCCCTCAACAACTGTTGATTCTTTGAAATATTCTCCACCCGCAACAACACGGTGTCCAACACCTGTAATCTCATCATAAGCCTTGATAATATCGAAACGAATCAAGTCATCCAATAAGATTTTAACAGCTTGTGTGTGATTTTCGATATCTAAAATTTGTTGTTCAGAACGGCCATCAAATTTTACAGTTGAAATTGAATCTTTCAAACCGATACGTTCAATCAAGCCTTTCGCCAATACTTTTTCTTCTGGCATTAAGTATAATTGCCATTTTAAACTTGAACTTCCTGCATTTATTGCGATTGTTTTTGTCATTATCAATTACCTCTTTTAAGCGTTTTCAACTATTATAACAAAATCTATTTTATATTTCAGTACCTTTGCTCCAATTTTGAAAATTTTCTTTGAATTTCATTAAAATGCTTGCATCTTGCAAGCTAGCAAGTGGATACACAAAAGGCTCTACTGCTATTTCATTTTTCTTCTGTAAGATAAAAATAGTCTTAGATTGGTTGACATTGGCAAAGAGATTTTCAGGCAGACTAATCATAGCAACCAGACTCGCCTCTTCTTTCAGCCACCCTTTTAACAAATCACTTTGAGGGCTGGTCAACAAATCACTCGGAGCTAGAAAAATAGCGTATCCGTCTAACTTGAGATACTTAAGCCCTTGTTCCATGAGCAAGTGATGGGCGTAAGTATATTCTTGGCTAGAAGCAACTTGATGACGCGACGCAACGGCATCATCAGGATAATAGCCGACCGGCAAGTCGCTGATGACCACATCGCTTTCTTTGAGCATTTGTGGACGAACGGCATCTCCTTGGACAAAGCCAGCCTGCAATCCGATCACGTCTGCCATGCTAGCTGCCAAATCAATCAGCAAATCATCCACTTCCATTCCCAAGTAATCCACCTTTTTATCAAGCGAGGTCAAGAAAGTAGCGCCCAGAATTCCCATGCCAGAACCCATTTCGAGGATAGTGATTTCTTCCTCTGTAAACAACTCTTCCACAATAAATACCAAAAGCAAGGCAATAGCATCTGGCGTAAACTGGTGATTAGCCTGCAGGGGCTCTGTCTGCCCAGCCTTCATCAAGAGAAACTGGTAGGTCTTGAGCCATTCTTCTTTGAGAAGCGCTAAGCGTTTAAGAGCCTGATTGTTCTCCTTGACCTGATTTAGCTCAGTCTCGCCATCCAGATAGATGCTATTTTGCTCCACTAAGGCGTCATAAAAGTTGGTCGCCAAATCATTTTGGATGACTTGGACATTCTCTAGTAAATAGGTATAAGCTTGTTCAATTTTTTCAAAATCCATATTCCTATCTTATCAAATTTCCCTTCTTTTTTCCATCCTTATAGAAAGTCCTATATGAAAGAGTATAAATGACAAGTTGGGCATCTAAATCTGATAACAAAAGTTTTTCTATAGACCCTTGGCAGGGATGTTTATTCCGACAAATGGTCATAGAAATATAGCCGCCCAACTTCCCTAGAGAAAAAACGAAGCATGAATTGACTTACTATTTTTACAGAGTTTTCCAAGTGTTATACTAAGTTTCCATTTATATCTTTTCCCATTTTCCCAACAAAATTTTAAAGAGTTTTTATTTATTAGACTTCCTGCGAAACAAAACATGGTATAGTAGTTCTATGAATTATGAAGCAAGTAAACAACTAACTGATGCACGATTCAAGCGTCTTGTTGGTGTTCAGCGCACCACTTTTGAAGAGATGTTAGCTGTATTGAAAACAGCTTATCAAGGTAAACACGCAAAAGGGGGACGAAAACCTAAACTAAGCCTAGAATACCTTCTTATGGCGACTTCAATATGTGCGAAAATATCGAACTTATGAACAAATTGCGGCTGATTTTGCTATTCACGAAAGCAACTTAACCCATCGGAGTCAATGGGTTGAAGTAACTCTTGTTCAAAGTGGTTTTACGATTTCAAGAACTCCTCTCAGTTCTGAGGACACGGTAATGATTGATGCGACGGAAGTAAAAATCCATCGCCTTAAAAAACAATTAGCGAAT
>NZ_VMMV01000016.1:0-579 GCF_013277375.1 Streptococcus sp. 3613 | reverse complement strand
CATTGTTCAGTACTACAACTTCAGTTGTAGTGCCCTGCACATTGGTTCGTCTTGTTCAGTTTTCAAAGGTCTTTGTCACTCATTTCTCTCAAGCGACAACTATATTAGTATATCACAACTGCTTTCGCTTGTCAACACTTTTTTGAAACTTTTTTAATCTTTTTTTCATCAAGTGTTACAGCCGCAACATACCATAGTCCGTACGGGATTCGAACCCGTGTTACCGCCGTGAAAAGGCGGTGTCTTAACCCCTTGACCAACGGACCAGAGTGGTTATTTTCAACTCTTACTATTATACAGTCTTTTTCAGACTTGTCAACACCTTTTTCTAATTTTTTTAAACTTTTTACAATTTGCTAACTTCTCGCCAAATTTCAAGTTCAAGTTAGCCATGAAGAAGTCTTCTCTGGGTGATTTGTAGTTCAAGCATTTTTTAGGATAGTTATTAATCCAATTTTCGATGAATGCGACTTCTTTGGGAGTCGTTTTCTTAGTTCCCTTAGGTAACCATCTCCGAATGAGCCTGTTGTGATTCTCATTAGTTCCCCTTTCCCAAGAGGCATAGGGGCGCATAATAGA
>NZ_VMMV01000015.1:0-6418 GCF_013277375.1 Streptococcus sp. 3613 | reverse complement strand
CGTGTCTGAAGGCTTTTTTCCTTTCTGTTGATAGGCTAGTAGCAGACGATTGATTTGTCTTTCAGAAAGATTCAGTTCGACACAGGGTCGTTTCTTTGTTTTCTTTCCTTGGTCTATAGCTTTTATCACCAGATATTTTTTCGTTTCATTCATATTCAGTTGGATACTTTTCATACGACTATTCTACCAAATGGGACATTTTCACGTTCGATTTACTAAATGAAAGTTCTATAATGAAGTTAGCCACCCAGCCCTCCTAAAAATTAGATGGTTCAACTAGCTGAAAGTGTAGGCATAAGAAAACACCTCTGTGTTATACTTGTTGTTCAACCACAAACACAAGAAAGGCACAGAGATGCGATATTTTAAAAGAGTTGGATTTCTCCAACTCTTCTCTTTTTAATACACGTTATTTTGATTTGACTGGCTTGTCTTGAGCTGTCTTCAAGGCTGTGGCAATCGTATCTGCATACAATTTTGCTCCTGCTTCAATAGTGCTAGTGTCACTTCCGAAATGGACTTGGTCTGTTCCTGCCCAAATTTCTGGATGCTCTTTCGCAACTTGATTCCAATCTGCTATCGTGATGTAAGGTGTCTTCTCTGCCAATTCTCTCATATAGGCAGCAGCCTTCTCAACGATGGCATAGGTCTCTTTTGTCTTATCTCCCTCATAAGGAGTCACCAAAACCATATGGTGGCCCTTAGGAAGATTTTTCACGACACTGTCCCAGTCTTCCTTGTAATTTTCAGGATTATTTACCCCAGTCGCAATGACCACCATCTTAGGTAAAAATTTATTCTGGCTATTGTTTAGCATGATTTCATTGGCAGTCTTGGTTGTTCTGCTGACTTGTGCGTTAATCTGTGCTCCAGGAAGGGCTGTCTGTAGGGCTGTATTTGCCCTTAAGGCCACCGAGTCACCAATTAACATAGTGCCATCAGCAATTCCTAAACTATCAGCTTCTGCTCGTTCTGTCATTACCTTGGTCTGGTTAATATTTGTTGCAGCTTGCTTCAAGCCATTGACAGTTAAGTCTGTCTCAAACGCTCCCACTTGTGGTGCCAACAGAGTTACTAAGAAGACAATGAAGGCCAAGATTCCTGTACTTGTTGCAAGAATTGCGTGAATATAAGGCAGGGGACGAAGAGTTTGTAAAACAGGTGTGTTCTTTCCTGCAATCCAAGGTTCCAATACATAGAATGATAGGCTAGCAAAGCCATAAGAAAAAATCAAAGTCAGTAATACAGCAAGAAGATTTGATGTCAACTGTGAAAAAATGATATAGAAAGGCCAATGGAAAAGATAAACCGCATAGCTAGTATCCGCTAAAAAGCTGATAATCTTTGGCTCCTGCACGTTAGGAGTCTTTTCATGTAAGACACGCGCCGCCATAATCATAGCAAGGGCTGCAAGGCTGGCAAGCAAGAAGCCAATAAGATAGGCAAAGAGATAGGTAAATTTGACAAAGAAGGTCAAAATGAGTAAGAAACCAAAACCTCCTCCAAAAACTAAAAGGGTCTTGCGTAAATCCCAAATTTTATCCAACTGCTTAACTAAAGAAGTTGTCTGACGAACGCCTACAATCGTTGCTAGGATACTTCCCAAAAAGAATGGATAGACATGGGTTAAACTGGAGAAGTAAACAGAGGAATAAGAGGTTACTAGAAAACTACCAATAAACATGGAGAAGAAACTAATTAAGAAGGCAGCAGCAGATAAGAGAAAGACCATTCCTCTCAACTGACCATTTGATTTAGCCTGTTTGGATAAGAACCAAACTGCCAATCCCCAAAGAATATAGTAGTGTACCTCAACAGCCAAGCTCCAATTATGAACAAACAAATGAGGAATGAACTGAGATTCATAACTCCCACCTGTTAGGAGTTCATAGAAGTTGGTCATAAAACCTAAGACACCAGCAATCTGACCCCCAATTCCAGCCACATAATCTTGGCGAACTAGAAAGGTAAAGGGCATGGTCACCAAGACCATCAAAACCACAGGTGGCACAATCCGATAAAAGCGTCTCCTAAAAAATCCAATCAAGTCAATCTCGTGATTCTTAGAAAATTCTTCGACGAGTAGAGCTGTAATCAGGAAACCTGAAAATGTGAAAAAGACATCTACCCCGAAAAATCCTCCAGGAAAGATGGTCTGAAAGAAATGATACAAGAGTACCAATAGTAAACCTGTAATCCTAATCAAGGAAAACCATTTAATGCGCATACGAGTTTATTCTTCCTTTCATTGTACACTTTATTCTATCAAAAAAAGAAGAAAAATCCTAAGAGAAAACTTAGGATTTTTAGCTTATATCAATTCCATTTTAGAAATTACGCCCTGACTTATTATAGCCATATTTTTCCACAAAATACTCACGAAATTCCAAGAGATTGTCATCCATAATGGCTTGGCGCACTTGCTTCATCAAGTTAAGCAAGAAGTAAAGATTGTGGTAGCTAGTCAAGCGGATACCGAAGGTTTCATCAGCCTTGAGCAGGTGACGAAGATAGGCGCGTGTATAGTTCTTACATGTGTAACAATCACATTCAGGATCCAGTGGCGTAAAGTCCTCAGCAAACTGGGCATTTTTGACAACCAAACGACCTTGGCTGGTCATACAAGTCCCATTACGAGCGATTCGAGTCGGCAAGACACAGTCAAACATATCCACCCCACGAATCACCCCATCAATCAAGCTATCTGGCGCTCCCACACCCATCAAATAGCGAGGTTTGTTTTCAGGTAGCAGTTGGGTTGTGAAGTCCAAGACAGCATTCATCTCTTCGTGGGTTTCTCCCACTGCCAAACCACCAATAGAGTAACCTGGGAAGTCCATGCTGACAAGGTCATGAGCCGATTGGCGACGCAGGTCTTCAAATCCTGCCCCCTGCACAATCCCAAATAACCCTTGGTCATGCGGACGACGGTGAGCCTTCAAACCACGCTCAGCCCAACGGCTGGTACGCTCGATCGATTTCTTAACGTAGTCATAAGGTTGATAAAACTGAGGACATTCATCAAAGGACATCATGATGTCTGAACCCAGATTATTCTGAATAGAGATGGCTTTTTCTGGGGATAGGAACATCTTAGAACCATTGAGATGGTTTTTAAAGGTTACTCCTTCTTCTGTGATATTACGGCTATCTGCTAAGGAATAAACCTGAAAACCACCACTATCTGTCAAAATAGGCTGGTCCCAATTCATGAACTTGTGGAGACCACCAGCGCGTGCGATGAGTTCATCTCCAGGACGAAGCCAGAGATGGTAGGTGTTTGACAGGATAATTCCTGAACCCATCTCCTTCAATTCCTCAGGCGACTGAGTTTTGACAGTGGCTTGTGTCCCAACTGGCATAAACATAGGCGTCGGGAAGGTGCCGTGGGGAGTGATGATTTCTCCCAGACGAGCTCCCGTATGTTTTTCTTTCTTAATCAAACGGTATTTGATTGGTGAATCTGACATTTTTTACCTCCGAAGCTGGGAAAGACAGTCCCAGTTCATACTTTGTGCCCAAGGGCATACTGTATGATTCTATCAAAAAAAGCTGGAACTGTCACGAACTATGGTATAATGAGAGAATGAAATACCCAAAAATTGATTTAAAAACCATTCGTCTGCAAGCCAGACAATTTCAGGCTGAAAATCCCCGCCTCTTTCTCGTCTATCTCTTACCTAGCATGCTGGTCATATTGTCTGGCTTTCTTAATCCCTTAGAGCGCATCAACGAGAGTGTTTTAGAACAACCCTTTTTAAGCGTGTTTGGTCATATATTCCAAGCCTACCTTTTTCCACTATTAGTCTCCTTTATCGGGACTATTCTTTTGACCAGTTCCGTCTATGCAACACTGACACTCATGAAAGATTCTAAAACGGAGCCATCTGTAAAAAACAGCCTAGCTCTCTTTGATGAGGAGCGCTTTTCTCAAACCTTTTTGACCCTACTTCTCAAACGTTTCTATCTCTTTTTATGGAGTATCCCTAATTTACTTGGGATTTACTTCCTCTTTTATAGTAGCTTTTTAGCCAAAAAATTCGTCACCCTACATCCTGAGTTTCCAAATCTAGATCTCTCATCAGTTGAAACCGAGCGTTTCCTCATGGTCTTTGGACTCTACTTTCTTGCAAGTCTCATCTTGATCATTGTAGGAAATATCCTCTATATTCCACAGTATTATGCCTATTCACAGGTGGAATTTCTTCTCTGTTATAGTCTAGACCTAGGACAGGCCTCACCAAGACGAATCCTAAAAACTAGCCGTTCCTTTATGAAGGGCTACAAGTTCCAGCACTTTGTCCTAGATTTACAGCTTCTTCCTTGGTACTTCCTCAATTGGATTACCTTTGGGATTGCTAGTTTCACACTCCTACCCTACATTCAAATCAATAAAATAATTTTCTACCGAGCAGTATTGGCTCGAAAACGTCCAAAAGCTTGAAGGTTTTCCCTCAAGCTTTTTTCTATCAATGAGTTTCTCCGCCTACCAACTTGAGATCCTGATCTCCATGTTCTATAATGGCGCCGATTGCCGCTTCTATCCCTCGCCTAATATCCACTAAACTCATAGCTGGAGTTGTAGGTCGATTCACCACCTGTTCCATCATATAAGGAATATGCATAAAACCTGCCTTAACATGTGGAAATTTCTTTTCTACCAAATAGAGGGCCTGATACATCAAATGGTTGCAGACAAAAGTCCCTGCCGTATTGGAAACAGAGGCCGGCAACCCCTCTTTTTTTATAGCTTGAACAATCGCTTTAATCGGTAAACTACTAAAGTAGGCTGAAGCACCGTCTTGGCGAATGGAAAGGTCAATCGGTTGATTACCATCATTATCAGGAATGCGTGCATCGTCTTGATTTATAGCCACTCGTTCAGGCGTCAAGCTAGATCTTCCACCTGCTTGGCCAATACAAAAGACAAAGTCAGGTTGATAGCGGTTCATCTCTTCTTCCAATACTTGAGCCGATTTGTGAAAGACTGTTGGCACTTCTAACCAACGGACCTCAGCACCATGGATTTCAGCTGGTAAACCTTTAATGGCCTCCAAAGCTGGATTAACCTTTTCCCCTCCAAAGGGCTCAAAACCTGTCACTAATACTTTCATTTCTAACTCCTCAAAACAAATTCAATGAGACTTTTTCTTAAAAACAAGTATAACATATTTCCCTTATTCCGGAGTGAAAAGGACTAGCGAGACTAAGATTGACCTTTGAACTTATTTAAAGAGAAAAATACTAATCAAGGCTAAAATAGCTGGCTCACCTTGCTTCAAAATAATTTTCTTATCTGCTGTGAGAGAGCCATAAGCCGCAGCACCAATCACAAATAAAACAAAAATAGTCACAATTTCTAAATTCTGTGAGAAATAAATCCCATACAGGAGAAAGACTCCTAGCAGAGCATTATAAATCCCTTGATTTTTAAACAGTGAACTTACCGACGGACGAGCTAGTTCTTCCCTGTCCATGTTAAAGACACGACTAGTCGCTTCTGATTGCGTTGCAATACTTTCCAAATAAAAAATGTAAAAATGCTCCAAAGCAACGATTGTTGCTAAAATAATTGTAATAATTGACATCTATTTCTCCTTAAATTTCTATATTTTCAATGCTCAAAACCAATTTGTTTAATAAACGGCTGAATTCTGTTCTCTCAGACTCTGTTAAGATACTTTCCATCTCTTTCTTAACCTTGATATGCTGCAGAGGTGGATTCATCACTAACTGCTCCTTGGCATACTTCGTAGCCTCTACCAAGACTTCTCGCTGATTTTCAGGATTACGATGACGCTCCACCAAACCTTCCTTTTCTAAAATCTTAAAATGCCGTGTCAAAGCAGCCTGATCAATCTTCAAACTCTCCTGAACCGCTATTTGATTACAAGGGGAATGCTTCAACAAAAATAATAAAATCTGATACCGTGTCAAACTAATCCCAAGCCTTTTTTCAAACAATTGCGTACTCGCTTGCTCAGACAAGCGGAGTTGATACAGTAAATCTTGAATCTCTAGCATTTCTTTCTCCTTTAAATTAATCTATCAATAGTTGACTAATCAGGTATAATATAAAGTAAAATAGATTACAAGAATGTTGCTTGAGTCATTACTAGATGCTAACTTTCCATTTTCCATTCAAATTGATACTCAATGAAAATAAAAGAGCTAACTAGGAAGCTATCCGTAGGTTGCTCACAGCACAGCTTTGAGGTTGCAGATAAAACTGACGTGGTTTGCATTTATTTTTCGAAGAGTATGACAAAGAAAAAAACGAACGAGACTTACTTCCTATCATGAAAGCTAGATCTCATTCGTCAAAATGATATTACCAAGTCTGGTTTATCCGTTCATTGAAACGTGAACGTGGTCATAGTGATTTTCTGTCACGCTACCACGACCTGGCATTGGGTTC
>NZ_VMMV01000145.1:0-1013 GCF_013277375.1 Streptococcus sp. 3613 | reverse complement strand
TTGCTTCTATTCTAATCCCACTCCCACCCCTTCCTGAACAATCCAGAATCGTTGATAAAATCGAACAATTTTTCGCCCATATTGACGCACTAATTTAGTATAATAGTTTTACGTGCGGTGGAATTTCTATCAAACATAAGATAGGAGTTTTACGTTGAAAGAATTTGAATTACATTTGAAGAAAGCTGGTTTAGCTGAAAATACTGTGCGTTCGTACCTTTATGGTGTTCGATTTTTCTTGGAGAATTATGAACTCAAAATGGAAGATTTATTTGAATACAAGGGATATTTATTAGACAATTTTAAACCTAAAACTGTCAATTTGCGACTACAAGGAGTAAATAAATATCTGACTTTTATTGGTCATGATGATTTGAAATTAAAATTTGTCAAAGTACAGCAAAAACCGTTTTTAGAAGATGTCATTAGCCATGCTGATTACCTTTTTCTTAAACGTAGTTTGAAAAAAGATGGTATTTTAAAATGGCATTTTGTCGTTTGGTTTTTAGGTGCAACTGGGGCTCGTGTAAGTGAGCTTATTAAACTAAAAGTAGAGCATGTAGAAATCGGTTATTTTGACATTTACTCAAAAGGTGGTAAAATTCGTAGACTGTACATTCCTAAAAAATTAAGAAATAGTTGTCTTAGTTGGTTAGAATCAGAAAATCGCCGAAGTGGTTATTTATTTTTGAATAAATTTAATGAACCAATTACAGCAAGAGGAGTTGCTCAACAGTTAAAAAATTATGCTGATAAATACAAAATGAATCCTAAAGTAATTTACCCTCATTCTTTTAGACATTTATTTGCTAAGAATTTTTTATCGAAGTATAATGATATTGCCTTGCTTGCAGATTTGATGGGACACGAAAGTATAGAAACTACTCGAATTTATCTAAGGAAAACAGCTACTGAACAACAAAATATTGTAGATAAAATTGTTAATTGGTAAAAAAATAACAGGTGGTCAAATTGACCATCTGCTATTTTTTTGTGATTATGGCTCTTATTAT
>NZ_VMMV01000144.1:0-3014 GCF_013277375.1 Streptococcus sp. 3613 | reverse complement strand
TAAATCGGGATTTTACAAGGTTTGAGAGTTCACTAAGCTGCTTATTTCTATTTATTATTTGATACTCTAACCTATCCAATATATCTACTATTGTATTTTGATTTTCTATAGTTTCAATATTAACTTTGGTTTTATTTAAATAGTCAGCTAACTTTAAATTAATAATTCCAGTTGTTTGATTTTGAAATTTTAACACCTTCTTTGTGTCATAAAGATACTTCATTAAATAAAATATATATTTAGAATTATATCCTGGTTTAACTCTTAAAATACTAGTAAAGTTATTTGTGAAATAATCTTGATCTGTAACATCAAAATATACAACACGTCCAACCGGTTGATTTGGACTACCTCCTGATTTTTCAATTATAATATCACCAGTTCGTAGAATTTTGTCGCTGTTTTTATCTTTATCAATTTCACGGCATACAATATTATCTAGATTTAGTCTTCCAGAATTTAGAAAATTTGAGGTTCTAATTACTGCTGTCGCCTCTCCTTTGCCACTATCTTCATTACCCCATTCACCATTTATAGATTTTTCAAATATATTCTGTAAAAAAATGATTGTCATGCAACCACCTCCTCGGAATATCGGGATTTGCTTTTAAGAGATGAATTTTTGGTGTGAATGCTTGACATTATTTTGATTGACCATGGCATAGGCCAGGGTTGTGTCAATCTTGCTATGACCTAGCAGTTTTTGGACTTGCTCGATAGGCATACCTTTATCAATTGCCTTAGTCGCTAAAGTTCTTCTGAACTTATGTGGGTGAACCTTTTGTATGCCGAGTTTCTCTCCTAACTTTCTTAAGCGAATCTCTACACCAGCAATTCCAAGCCTCTGGACTTTTCCAACTAACGTTACAAAAAGAGCAGGGTGACTATCTTTTCTGTCGTTAAGATAGTTTCTTAAATGAATTTTCGTACGAGCGTCAAAATATACTGGTCTCTCCTTCTTTCCTTTACCAAAGACAACACACTCTCTGTTTTCAAAATCAATATCTGAACGATTCAACTGTACAAGCTCCCCTACACGCATACCTGTCGATGCTAGTAGGTCTATTATTGCCAAATCTCTCAAATTTTCACAGTTATCACGCATAATTTCCAAATGTTCATCAGTATAAGTTTCCTTCACATTTTGCTCAGTCTTAATTTTCTTTATCCGTCGAATGGGATTTTTAATGATATATTCCTCTTGCTCAAGCCAAGCAAAAAAAGAAGACAATATACGCCTAATATTGTCTAAATTTGCCTTACTACAATCCTTTTCAGACTGGTAATTTGCTAAATAACTCCTTAAATCATCTGTTGTGAGTTGTGTCACAGACTCTTTAATAGCATTAAACAAGTTTTCAATCGTCCTCTGGTAATAACGAATTGTTTTTGAGCTACAGCCCTCTACCTGCTTGGCGGTAATAAATAGTTGCAACAGGTTATTATTCGAATACTTCTGCTGCTTTTTTCCGTCTACTAGATGATGTTCTAAACTCTCTCTCAACGCTAGTAATTGTTCATTATTTAAAAGAGGTAACATTTCTTGCATGATAATTGTAACTTTTGATTCCATAATTTCTCACTTTCTTATTCATCAATAAAAAGAGACAATATCAGTTTCTGCATTACAGAATTCTAATATTGTCTGTTCATTTATTTTCTTGTGCTCATTCAAATCCAGCATACTAGGTTACTTTTTGACCTTTTCTCTAACAGAATGTTCAGAAACCCATTTGGAGTAGCTTGTCATTTTTTCATCAGTTAAAGCTTCTACTGCGATGGTTACACACATTTTTACTGCTTCTTCTACCGTTACAGAAAAACGATAGCCGTTTAATTGTAAAAATTTGACCAAAACGAAGAAAGCAGTTCTTTTATTAGCATTAGCAAAAACATGCTTCTTTATCAATTGGACAAATAGTATAGTTGCTTTATCAAAAATTGTTGGATAAAGAGGCTTCCCAAAGACAAATTGTTCTGGTAAGTTCACAATCATATTTAAGGCAGAAGGACTAACTGTTTGAATTTTCTCATTTGGAGAATACCGTTGAATTGCTAAAGCATTTATTTTTTCAATTTGCTTTTCTGTCAGATAGATTGTCATTTTTCCACCAAAGCTTTGAAAACATCGTCGTATTCGTCAAATATTTTATCTAAATTTAAGTCAAAGGCATCATCAGATACATAAGAAACCTGCTGCCCCAATTCTTCAGGAGTAAAGATAATCTCACCACTTGGTAACAATTTAGCTTCGTATTTTACACCACTTGGAATATTAAATTCACTTGGAATCGTAATGGTGATTGAATTTCCTTGTTTTCTTGTTTTTACGACCATCTGATTTCCTCCTTTGTTGTATTATAACAAATCATTACCGTAATTACAATGGCAGAATATCAGCTAAAATACTCCTGCATCAGAGATTTCTTCAAAGTTTCAAGCTCTTCCAGAGATTTTTGGATTGCCAATTGTGATTTGTCGACCTGGGCTACAAAGTCTGCGAACTCATTTTGGAGGGCTAGTGGGGGGAAAATCAGTTCAAAATTTTTAATCAGTTGACCGTTTAAATTAGGTTGATTTCCTCCTCGTCCAAGTTCTCGTAATTCGCTATACCTTAGCATTAATTGATGCCAAATAAAAACTGGATTGTCTATTTTATTTGGAAATATAGCCCCACATGCTTGGTTGCTAGTAGATTCAACTTTGAGGATTGCACTTCTTCCTCTTGTTTGTCCTTGACCATACATAGCAATTAATATTGTATTAACTGGAAAAAGTTTAAGAGATGTATTTTCTAAAGCAAATTTTGTGATTTTTTCCTCAGTTTCCGTAATTTCTCTATTTATTACCTCAGTTGTTTTTACCCAATTAATCGTTCCGCTATCCCAATATAATTTATTATCTCTTGATGGTGTACTTCCACTAGAAACTTCAAATTTTTCACCTATTTTATATTTGGGGAATAATGTAGTATAAAAATCCCCAAACATCTCATTAAATCGGGATTTTACAAG
>NZ_VMMV01000143.1:0-786 GCF_013277375.1 Streptococcus sp. 3613 | reverse complement strand
ATATGACCAATTTGCGGCAGATTGACGGTGGTCACCTGATTAAGCAAGGGGACTTGGCTTCCACCTTTGGTTTTGCCCTCTTAGACGAAGATTACCAAGTCATCTCCTCTCTGGAAGGGAAGGAGGCACTGATCAGTCTGACCAAGGAGGGCTACCAGTGGAAGAAGCAGGTAACCGTTACCGATCAAGGTGTGAGTTTTCATCTGGACGCTATCTTGCCCATTGGGAGTTATCGCTTGGAAATCACGGCTGGAGGCTATGTTTTCCCCAGTGATAAATCTGTCCATATCAAGATAGTCGCCTCAGATAAGGAATTGGTCACAGAAGAAGTCCACGCTCTAAAAGAGCTGGATATCGCAGAAGAAGTAAAAAAACAGCTTGCAGGTAGAACTGTAAGCGAGAGCCCAGTAGGTCAGGAATTGCCAGACCTGCTCTTTTATTACAATTTAGGAAAGGTGTAACACAAAATGGATACTACAAAATTAACAGCATTTGCGCAGGCAGTGGGGGAAGATAACAAAAAGGTAAACGAAGAGCTGAAAACGAAAGTCAGCACGTCTGACATGAACCAAGCAATCGCCCAAGCTAAATCTGAAGTTAAGGCTGAAATCTTGGGTGAGGGGACGCCTGAGAATTTGGACACACTGAAAGAAATCGCGGAAAAAATCACAAGTATGGGACAAGATGAAAATAGCGCACTTCTTGGCAAAGTAACTGAAGTCAGCGGACGTGTAGACCAGATTGCCAACCTTGACTTGGTAGCGACTTATAACGCAGCGAAAGCGT
>NZ_VMMV01000142.1:0-2896 GCF_013277375.1 Streptococcus sp. 3613 | reverse complement strand
ACTTTTGGGGGTCAGTACATATGCTACGGGAAAGTTATGCACTTAATTTGACAATTCAAGATGTAAAAATATATACTAATATTTGACAAGTTGTCCTAAAAATGTTGTTATGTTATGGATTGATCGAATCTAACTAAAGGATCCTATTCAATTACTAGAACTATCACATACTCAAGGTCAGCTCACAGATGAGCAACTATTTTGGTTACAATACCTACTAAATTTAAGTCAAACAAATAATTTAGTCAAAATTAAAAAAATAGAGGAACATAAATATGATTACAAAACGGAATGTAATAGTGTTCTACGATTTTTACTAGATAAAACTGTAAATTCTGAAGGAAGGATCACTTCTTCAACAGAATTTGGAAATTTCGTAAGTAATTTATCATTCCAACACGGAATAGCTGGACTACTGTTTCCTCTAAATAAATTGTCCCCCCAGAACTGGATTCTAAAATACTCTCTATCATCAAGAAAGCAGTGACAATTAGAACGACACACACATATGAATATCAATACTCGCTGCTATTTGGTGATTCAGGCTATCTATGGTTACTCCTACATTTATTTTCTATCAGTAAAAATCAATACTATCTACAATTAGCAAACGTCACCGCTAAGAAATTAATAGAGAATTATGATACTCTAGAGGAAATAGACTTTGCATTGAGAAAATCTGGTGTCCTATTGTCATTAATAAAATACTATCAATTTACCAATGACAATACTCTTAAAATTTTCATCCACAATAGTATAGGGGAAATTTAGCATTATTTCCTACAAAGAGATACAGCCAAAGAAAGCATTTTAGACTATAGCTTTGCTCATGGATATTGTGGAATTGCATAGGCTTTATTTGCCTATTCTAAAGTCTTAGAACCTTCTATGTTCTATAATGATCTCCATACATTCCATACTGAATTAAAAAAATTATTAGAAAAAATTACTTCTAATACTAAAAATTTAGGAAATTTACAACTTTCTTGGTGCAAAGGAATTTCCGGAATAATCTTATATCTTTGTATGTACGATTGTGACGGAAACAAAGATATTATTAGTAAATATCAATAATTTGTTTTTAACCATCATCTAAAAATGATGACAGGATATTGCCACGGAATAACTAGCTTACTACAAACCACTGTCTACAATCAAAACAAATTACTGATGAAAAAAATCCAACAGGTAATTTTAGCATGTTCTGAACGAGATGATCACGATTTACTGATGTTTCAAGGAGATAGGAGTAAAGCAGATTTGTTTGAAGCATGGGGGTATATTGGTGTCTATTAAATAATAAATTCCCATTCGATGTGCAGAAATAAGGAGAAAAGTATGAAATTATTTTGGACAAACAACATATATAGACAGTTGCTGCTAAACAGCTGTTTTTCATCATTCGGCGACAGTATTTTCTACCTCGCCATTATCAATTATGTGGCTCAGTACAATTTCGCTCCGCTAGCGATTTTACTGATTTCCATTTCAGAGGTGGTTCCCCTACTATCGCAACTCTTTCTCGGAATTCTAGGAGATTTTCAAGAAAATAGAGTCAAACACGCACTCTGGATTGCCAAAATCAAAATCCTGCTCTACGCTATTTTGACAGTATTTCTCGTCTTGTCGCCCTTTTCATTAGTTTCAGTCATTATGATTGTCATCATCAACCTTATCTCTGACACCTTGAGCTACCTGTCTGCCTACATGATGAACGCCCTCTACATCAGTATAATTAAGGACGACCTGCATGATGCCATGGGGTTCAGGCAGTCTCTGATGAGGGTTGTCCGCATTGTCGCCAATCTAGCTGGTGCATTCCTTATCAATGTTATGAGTATTCAAACTATTTCCCTTATCAACACTCTGACTTTTGTCATTGCCTTTTGGGGCCTGTATGTTATTCGACATACCTTGTATGAGGTTGAAAAAAGGATTGAAATGTCACATACAGCACTGAGTTTTAAGAAATATTTTCAACATCTTAAACAGTCGCTGGCTGTGCTCCTGAGGTTAAAAGATACCGTCATACTACTGTTTCTGACGACCAGTATGATTGCCATCTTGGATGTGTCTCCTCGGTTGATTGCCCTCCGCTTCATCCAACAGACACTAGCACAACTGAGCATTGGGCAACTCCTCGCCCTGCTCTCCATCATCATTTCTTGTGGAGCTATCCTTGGCAATATGACCAGCAGTAATCTATTTAAAAATATCCGTTTCACGCACCTCTTGGTTTTCTGTGAGATTTCCCTATTGGCTCTAATAACTAGTATCCTTTGTCAAGCCTATATCGTAATTTTCATGACCAGTTTCATCAGTTCTACGATTATCGGCATTCTCAGCCCTCGCCTACAAGCAGCTGTCTTTGCCTATATCCCCAGTGACAAGATGGGGACGGTGGGCTCTGCTCTGAGCACAGTGGACATTCTCGCCCCGTCCCTGCTCTCCCTATTAGCCCTATCCATAGCATCGAGCGTTTCGGTGCAGTTAGCATTGATATTTTTGTATCTTATTTTGATTGCTCTTATCTTTTGTCAATGGTTAGTCAAGTTCAACACTCATAACTAACGAAAAAGCATGTGTAGATTTCACATGCTTTTAATCTCCCCAATCGTCAGGTCAAGTACAACAAAGTCACTTCTTTGATTAAGCGAGTGTTCTAATATAATTATAAGCTCCCTGTCATTACCGAACCCATTCGCCATTATAATTGACAGAATAGCCGTCTACGGTCGTATTCACTGCCAAAGCACCTGAGCTATAAGCATAATACCATTTGCCATTTATACTTTGCCAACCTGTTTGTTTATTACTATTCTTATAATAATACCAAGTATCACTAATCAACTTCCATCCATCAATAGAATGCCCTTTAATAACAGAGTAGATGAAA
>NZ_VMMV01000141.1:0-1021 GCF_013277375.1 Streptococcus sp. 3613 | reverse complement strand
TTGTTATGACGCGCTTACGTTCTTTTTTGATGTTCAGAGCGATAAAAATCCGTTTTTTGAAGTTTTCAAAGTTCCGAAAACCAAAGGCATTGCGCTTGATAAGCTTGATGAGATTATTAGTGGCTTCCAATTTTGCGTTAGAATAGTGTAGTTGAAGGGCATTGACAATCTTTTCTTTATCCTTTAGAAAGGTTTTAAAGACAGTCTGAAAAAGAGGATGAACCTGCTTTAGATTGTCCTCAATAAGTCCGAAAAATTTGTCTGGCTCCTTGTTCTGGAAGTGAAAAAGCAAGAGCTGATAGTGGTGTTTCAAGTCTTCCGAATAGCTCAAAAGCTTGTTTAAAATCTCTTTATT
Organism: Streptococcus sp. 3613; assembly: GCF_013277375.1. NCBI lineage: Bacteria > Bacillati > Bacillota > Bacilli > Lactobacillales > Streptococcaceae > Streptococcus > Streptococcus sp. 3613. Next base: position 666 of record NZ_VMMV01000141.1, on the reverse strand, counting down.
GGTTAAGTGCATACGAAAAGTAGGACGATAAAATCGCTTATCACTCAGTTTACGGCTATCCTGTTGAATGAGTTTCCAGTAGCGTTTAATAGCCTTGTATTCATGGGATTTTCGTTCAAACTGATTCATAATTTGGACACGGACACGACTCATAGCACGGCTAAGATGTTGCACAATGTGAAAGCGATCCAGAACGATTTTAGCATTCGGGAGTGAAACAGTCTGGGAGACTGTTTCAGCCTGAGCCTAGAAATTTGAAAGCGAAGCTGTTTAGCCAAGGCATAATAAGGACTAAACATATCCATAGTAATAATTTTCACTCGACATCGGACGACCCTATCATATTTAAGAAAGTGATCTCGAATGACGGCTTGTGTTCTACCTTCAAGAACAGTGATGATATTGAGCTTATCAAAATCTTGCGCAATGAAGCTCATCTCCATCTCCCGATTGAAACAGTCACTCCCTGGACTGTTTCAACGTCCCAAGACATAATCTTAGGCAGATTTCTAAAATTACACTCAAAGTGGAAGTCATTGAGCTTTCGAATGACAGTTGAAGTTGAGATGGAAAGCTGATGGTCAATATCAGTCATAGAAATCTTTTCAATTAACTTTTGAGCAATTTTTTGATTGATGATACGAGGGATTTGGTGATTTTTCTTGA
>NZ_VMMV01000140.1:0-2122 GCF_013277375.1 Streptococcus sp. 3613 | reverse complement strand
ATTCCGTCTCGCGCCATTTTATTGATAGTATTTATGCGGGTGTAGTTTAGTGGTAAAACTACAGCCTTCCAAGCTGTTGTCGCGAGTTCGATTCTCGTCACCCGCTTTGAACTTTGTTCAAATTACCAAGTTTTTTAACTTGGGCGCGTAGCTCAGGTGGTTAGAGCGCACGCCTGATAAGCGTGAGGTCGGTGGTTCGAGTCCACTCGTGCCCATTAATTGGAGAATTACTCAAGAGGCTGAAGAGGACGGTTTGCTAAATCGTTAGGTCGGGTAACTGGCGCAAGGGTTCGAATCCCTTATTCTCCGTTTTAATGAGAGTTTGTAACTCTCTTTTTCATTTGGCTCTTTGTCAACTGTAGTGGGTTGAAGTCAGCTAAGCTCGAGAAAGGACAAATTTCGTCCTTTCTTTTTTGATGTTCAGAGCGATAAAAATCCGTTTTTTGAAGTTTTCAGGCTCTTTGTCAACTGTAGTGGGTTGAAGAAAAGCTAAAATCTTTATATATTGTCGATTTTATGGTTGTTCTAATTTATTATTACTTCCAACTCTTGAGAGAAATTTCTCCGCTATTGAGCCAGATTTCTTTTCCGTTATCACATTGCACCAAAAGTTTTCCACTTTCAGAGATGTCTTTAGCAAGTCCCTTGTAGTCTTTTTGATCTAGTGTGAAAGTAACTTCTTTTCCAAGAACGAATGACTGTTTTTTGTATAGGTATAATAGCTCTTCTGCTGGTGTTTCGAAGAAAGTACGCCAGATTTCTATGATCAATTCATTCCTTGTTATAGGAGCTGTAGCTTTAAATAAGCTGGCAGCTTTTTCTTTTAATTCCTGAGGGAAGTCTTTAATAGTGAAATTGATACCTACTCCAATAATGATATCTGTGACTAAGCCAGTTTCTACAGAGGTCATTGCTTCAGTGAGAATTCCTCCAATTTTATGATTGTTTAGGTAGATATCATTGACCCATTTTATGTCGACATCTATTAAAGTTAGGTTCTTAATGGCTTTGTAGACAGCTCCAGCTACAAGTAGTGTGTAGGACGGTAATTTGTCATAGGGAAGATTTGGTTTAAGATGGAGGGTCATATAAATGCCACCTTGAGGAGAGTAGAAGGAGCGTTGAAAACGGCCACGCCCTGCTATTTGATAGGAAGCTAGATAGAGGGTGTTTGCTTCATAGCCTAAATCAATTGCTTCTTTTGCATCTAGTTGTGTTGATTTTGTTTCGGGTTTAAAACTGATTTTAATTGGAAGATTTTCTTCTAGAATCTCTGGAAGAATAAGGTCACCATTCATCAGTTTATATCCTCTATTTTTGATACTATCAATTTCAATCCCTTCTTGTTCTAGTCGCTTGATAGCTTTCCAAATTGATGTTCGGCTTAGGGATAGTTTTTCTGCGATTTTTTCTCCGCTGATATAGTCGGTTTCTTTAGATAGGATTTGGTAGACAGCTTGGTAGGATTTCATAATGTTGCCTTTCTCACTAGTTGGTATTGAGAGTATTCTTTTCTTGTATGACTTGGAGTCTGATTAAAGTATTGTTTATAAGCTTTCGAAAAATGTAGTGGATCTGAAAAACCTACCGAGTATGCAATTACCTTGATGGATTCTTGGGTATTTTCGAGAAGTTGTTTAGCTCGGTGCATTCGAACGTAGAGTAGGTATTCTTTGGGTGATAAGGTATTAAATTCTTTGAATACGCTTGATAAGTAGCTTCTGTGAACGGATAGTTCTTTTGTTAAATCTTGAATTGTAAGTGATTGAGGATAGTGGCTATCAATTAATCGTTTGCATTCAAGATAGAGTTGGTAGGTTGATGAAATATTCTTTTTTCTGATTGGGAGCAATAGTTCCCAGATGAAACATCAGTTCATGGAGTTGTCCCATGATATGGAGTTGAGCTAATTCATTGGATTTTGTAATCTGAGCGAAGCGAACAATGTCTGAGATGAGTTTTGCAGTAGTCTGGGTATGACAAGTTTCAGATTGGATGAGATAGGATTGATCAGAAATTTGAGAAAGGGCAAAAAAAATCAGGAGCTTTCCCTCCAGTGATTCCTAACCAGTAGTAGGCCCAAGGTTCTTTACTATCTGCTTGATATAGTCATTTAGTTTTA
>NZ_VMMV01000014.1:0-1959 GCF_013277375.1 Streptococcus sp. 3613 | reverse complement strand
AAGAAAAAGTGTTTATCTTGGATGCAGAGTTCATCCAAAATGTTCTTGGGATCAAAACTAGCATTGTCCATGATAATAACATGAGGTGTCTTCAAAGCAGGCAGGAGTTGCGTTTTGAACCACTCCACAAAGAAATCGCTTGTCATGCTGTTCTTGTAAATCATGGGAGCTATAAACTCTCCGTCTACTTGTCCTGCAACAATTGAAGTTCGCTCAAAACGACGTCCGCTAATCTTTTCATAGACTTTCTCCCCTCTAGGAGCCCCTGCATAAGGACGAGGGAGCGCTATTGTATAATAGATTGAAACTAGAATAGTACACCTCTACTTCTAAAACATTGTTAGAAATCTATTTGACTGTCCTGATTGATTCATCCTGTTCTTATCTCATTTCACTATATTCACCGGTAGTGAATCTCTACAGAGGACTTACACCTCAGATGCACGACATGCCCATCGTATAAAAAAATCTCCTACCCAAGGTAGAAGAATTTTAATCTTATAAAACTTAATCCGTCATGTCCGATACCAAAGTTCGATGCTCCAATGGAATACTGCACATAACTAGCAAGAAAATAAAGCCTGACTGAATCCAGAAGAGAGCCAAGTCAAAAATTCCGTGCACAGCAACCACTGTAAGGAAAGATAGATAAAGGCCGATAATCGGACGTTTCCCCGACTCCTGACTCATATCCATCATCAAGCGAACAGGAGCAACAGAAGACAAAACTAATAAAATAGTCCCCACAATTCCGTAACTCAGAATCGTATCAATATAAAGGCTATGAGCATGTTCATGATAAGGAGCATGTATCCGAGGATACGAGTGCATGTAGGTCAATGGCCCCTCACCCCAAAAAGGATTTTGCTTAAACAAGGCCATCCCAGCATCCCAAATAGAAATTCGTTCTTCCATAGAAGAATCTAAAGTCCCCATCCGAACTCCCAAATCACTGGAAAAGAGGAAGCTCAAGCCAATCGCAAATACCCCAATACTAAGCCAAAAGGCCTTCCAGTTTTTAATAGTCGTAAAGAGATAGATGATTGCTCCAGCGATAATAGCAGGAAAAGCAGTTCGATTTTGCGTAAAGTTCAATCCAAAGAGATTAACAAAGCCTGCAATCACACAGAATACTTTCAACCAATTCAACTTGGTCGTTGTAAATAGATAGAAAGCAATCATGATACAGAAACAACAAATAATTCCATAATAATTAGGATTAAAGAAGGTCACTTCTGCACGATTCTGATGCCACACCTGCATATTGGGTGAAAGAAAAGCATAGTTGAATTTCTTCACAATTTGGAAATGTTCTAAACTGGCAAAAGCAGCTGACAAGACACTACCAAACAAGACGAGCTGCAAAATTAATCGAAAGAATTTATGTGATAAAATCGACTGATATTGCAAAAATAAAATAGCAAACAAAAACATTCCTACTGAAGCCACAAGACCCATCCAATTTTGTGCAAGAATGGATATAACAGTACTATAGCCAAGAAAAAGAAGCAGCATCGGATGCTCCCCCATTTTCTGAAGAATACTTTTCATGTCTCCTGTAAAAATCAAACTGATAATATATAAACAGAGTACAACTACAAAAAGATAAAAGGGTAAAAAGATACTTAGGATAATTCCCAATAAAATCAGCTCTTTACTAGACAACCCCTTCAGCTTTTCAATAAAGCCTATTGATTTCAAAATGAATCCTTTCTCTCCAAATCAGCTGATTCAGATAATAGTAAGCTATCCTATATTGTACCACTTTTTTAGCAATTTGAAAACAAAGGAAACGTTTTCCAAAATAAAATGTAATTCGAATGTGATAATTGAAAGTTCTATAATGAAGTTAGCCACCCAGCTCTCCTAAAAATTAGATGTTTTAACTAGCTGATAGCTAGTACTCGATTTCATTTGATAAGAGGCTTGATGCTGTTAGACTGACAAGCCAAGGCTAAG
>NZ_VMMV01000139.1:0-672 GCF_013277375.1 Streptococcus sp. 3613 | reverse complement strand
AACATCCTTTCATACTCAATAAAAAATCAAAGAGCAAACTAAAAAGCTAGCCGCAGGTTTGCTCAAAACACCGTTTTGAGGTTGTGAATAGAACTGACGAAGTCAGCTCAAAATACTGTTTTGAGATTGCAGATGAAAGCTGACGTGGTTTGAAGAGATTTTTGAAGAATATAAAAACAAAAAGAGGCAAAGACCTAGTCCTGCCCATTATTTTCTTATCTACTTGATAATACCGTCAATGCTAAGGCAATGGCTAGCCAGAAAAAGACTAAAATCCCTGTCAAACGCTGCATCACAGCTTCGAAACCGCGTGCTTTACTGCGTTCAAACAAATCACCTGAGCTGGCATCAAATACATTGCTGGATTGGTTTTTAGTTGGTTGCATGAAAATCGCAATCACAATCACAACAGATAATACTAATAAAATGGTTAATAATAGGTTATACATATCAAACTCCTTACAATCCCTATTATTTTACCATAAAATCTACTTAGATTCAAGATGTAGGGTTACTTTTCTTTCCTTGGGACAATACTTTAAAACCTCAATCTTGTCTGGATGGGTTTTTGAATTTTTACTGGTTAGGTAATTGATACTGCCACAAGAGGAGCATTTGAGATTAATTTTTACTCGCACTAGATTTCCTTTACTTTTATTAGACTTCCTGCAA
>NZ_VMMV01000138.1:0-529 GCF_013277375.1 Streptococcus sp. 3613 | reverse complement strand
CTAAGGAATAGAAATTAGATAGAGTATTCAAGGCCTTTAAATAAATCAGAGTATTTGAAGAGACTTTTAATAATATATTTTCCAATGACGAAATTGCCTCACACTTACTGTCATATTGATAGAAGTCAATAATAGCTTTAATCCATTCAAGGTAAGTTCGGTCTTCTAGTGTTAGAAAAGTACTTCGTTCAATCTCTATTCTATAAAGATATTCTAAATTGTCATAATTTCTGTCATCTAATAATCGAGCAGATAATTGCTTGAAATTAGAGAGGTTAGATTTAATTTCAATTTGTTCATTAAAAAAATAATCTAATGGCACTTCGAGTCGTTGGGAGAGTTTGAACAAAAGGTCTGCGGAGGGAATGAAATGCCCTCTCTCAATTTTACTAATCTGGCTTTGTTCACAAATTCCTTCTGCAAGAGTTTGTTGGGAGAGTCTCAACTCTTTTCTTTTCAATCTGAATTTCTCTGCGAGTGTATTCATTAAAGATAATAAACCTTCCTATTTGCTTAATTTCATTATAAA
>NZ_VMMV01000137.1:0-786 GCF_013277375.1 Streptococcus sp. 3613 | reverse complement strand
ATATGACCAATTTGCGGCAAATTGACGGTGGGCACCTGATTAAGCAAGGGGACTTGGCTTCCACCTTTGGTTTTGCCCTCTTAGACGAAGACTACCAAGTGATTTCCTCTCTGGAAGGGGAGGAGGCGCTGATCAGTCTGACCAAGGAGGGCTACCAGTGGAAGAAGCAGGTAACCGTTACCGGTCAAGGTGTGAGTTTTCATCTGGACGCTATCTTGCCCATTGGGAGTTATCGCTTGGAAATCACGGCTGGAGGCTATGTTTTCCCCAGTGATAAATCTGTCCATATCAAGATAGTGGCCTCAGATAAAGAATTGGTCACAGAGGAAGTCCATGCTTTAAAAGAGCTGGATATCGCAGAAGAAGTAAAAAAACAGCTTGCAGGTAGAACTGTAAGCGAGAGCCTAGTAGGTCAGGAATTGCCAGACCTACTCTTTTATTACAATTTAGGAAAGGTGTAACACAAAATGGATACTACAAAATTAACAGCATTTGCGCAGGCAGTGGGGGAAGATAACAAAAAGGTAAACGAAGAGCTGAAAACGAAAGTCAGCACGTCTGACATGAACCAAGCAATCTCTCAAGCTAAATCAGAGGTCAAGGCTGAAATCTTGGGTGAAGGAACGCCTGAGAATTTGGACACACTGAAAGAAATCGCGGACAAGATTACCAGCATGGGTGAGGACGCAAACGGTGCTCTTCTTGGTAAAATCACAGAAGTTGGTGGACGTGTAGACCAGATTGCCAACCTTGACTTGGTAGCAATCTATAACGCAGCGAAAGCGT
>NZ_VMMV01000136.1:0-2132 GCF_013277375.1 Streptococcus sp. 3613 | reverse complement strand
TCCAAGCATGTAGCCTGAGCCGTCGAAGTAATACCAGGTTCCATTGACCTTCTCAAACTTGTCTTTTGGATAAGAGCCGTCTGAGTGTACATACCAATAGCCTATATCGTTCTTCTGCCATCCTGTTTCAATTGTCAAGCCACTTTCAATATCCTGCTTGAACTGTTCACGGCTAATGCCCCATTTGGCTAGATATGGATACGGGTCAACGTGGTCTGAATGATTGTCTGGTTGGTTATTGGTACAGTATTCATGTGTTTTGATACCTTCCAAACTGCTTGTATCAAGCGTTTTCGGCAAACCTGCTTCGTCTGCTAGATTGCGTAAGAGTTCGATATAAAGGCGGTAGTCTGTCAGGAATTCTTCTTTAGTTGAATGGCTTTCAATCAATTCAACTGCCGCATAGCTTTCCGCATTCCAACCGCCCCCAACGTCCCAGGCACCATTATTTACAGGACCGACCTGCATGACACGGCCGTTACCAACGACATGAGAGAAGAAACCAAGCTCAGGGTTCTTTCTGTAGTGGTAGTCTGCCTCATTTTGAGCGGTTGAGTTGCGGTTGCCTGTTGAGTGGGCATGTACTTGTCGGTAAGGCTGTACCCCAACCTGGGGCAAGCCTGTACGTAGTCTGCTTGTATCGATATCCATACCTACTCCCTCCAAGCATCGTTCATCTGCTTCACTGCGGACTCCACAAAGGTATCCAAGTCCTTATCGGTCATACTGATATTATATTTGGTCAGCTCTGCCCGGATTTTAGTGCGAGCCTGTGCCAATTTTTCATCACCTTTATAACCTGTCTCAGCAGCCACCTGCTCAACGGCATGAACTGCGTTCTTGGCTAGGATTTCAGCGATGATCACCGCTTTCTCTCCGCCTTTTCGCAAAAGATAGTCTTTCACCATTTTCACGATACTGCCTACTGCTACTGCTAAAAAGCCTGTCGCAAAAGCGATAATAAATTCATTAAATTGTGTCATGTGTTGTTTCCTTTCTATTCTCTATAAAACTTAACATTAACGGTACCTATATACTCCCTTAAGTTTGTACCAGTTAGATATATGACTCCTCGGTTATACATATCAGCCTGAATTCTTATTAATCTGCTATTATTGAGTTGTACATATCGTATAGCAGCAACCTTAATATCATTACCTTTAATATCAATATTGTACCCACCCCAGTACTGCCACATTCTTGTGTTTAACACTTCCAATAATAATGACGGTCCACTCGACCACACCAACCTATCGCCAATATAGCGCTTGACAATCTCTCTACTTCCTAACATGATTCTTACTCTATCTCTCATAGCTTCACCTACTTAAAAATATCGTAAATCGTGTGAGGGTCTTTGGTAGTAATAGCATCGTACTGCTCTTGCGTACCGGCCCAATAGTTGAGTGCCTGCGAACCGTTCTGATTGACAATGTTCTGACCTGGAACTCCACTTCGCCCTTGTTCACCATCGTTGACATTATCCAAATGGGTAAAAGCAGAGGCTCTCAATCCTCTGTAATTCACTTCAATGCGAACTTCAAACCAACCACCAGAACGCTGAGAAGCACTCCATGTGCCAAATTTTCCTGCTGAATCAGGGGTCTGATTTCTCAAAGAACGCCAGTTTGTATAGCCAAAACCACGGTAGTAATAATCAAGAGTATAGCCGCTCGTGACTGCTTCGCCATCGTAGAATACATCCGCAAACAAATTCAATCGGCTAGTAGAGCCATTCTTATAAGAACCCTCAATACGAACGCTGGCATTCAAACTATGCCCATTATCCCCTTTTAAGCTATCCCGTTGAGTCGGTGTCAGCGTATCGAATGATGGACGATTTTCTAAGGCGGAAATCCTAGCCTTGATGGGGATATCATTGTACAACTCCCATTTTTGGGCATAAGTAGACAAGTCTTGGTGGGAGGTCAAGTAGCCTTTCTCTTCCAGCTCCGCTTTTGTAACGAGGGTTTCTGGATGGACTTTCGGTCTACTCTCAAGGGTGTCCAGTCTTTTCTTAACCTCCCTATCCTTTAGCTCTGAGTCTTCTTTGATAGCCTTGACATCCTCACCGATTGCTCTTGCTAGATTTTCAAGGTTACTCATAGCACTCACGCTTTCGCTGCGTTATA
>NZ_VMMV01000135.1:359-1035 GCF_013277375.1 Streptococcus sp. 3613 | reverse complement strand
TTGATAAGGGTACGGATCCGCTTAAACCAGCCACAGACGGAGACGGTTTCCCTGATGTTGTAGAAAAAGACGCAGGTTCAGATCCAAACGATCCTAAGTCAAATCCAGATACCAAAGATACCGATGGAGACGGTTTCCCTGATAAGGTAGAAAAGGCAGAAGGAACAGATCCAAACGATAAGAACTCAACACCAGATAATGTCGACACCGACAAAGACGGCTTCCCTGATAAGGTAGAAAAGGCAGAAGGAACAGATCCAAACGATCTTCAGTCAAATCCAGATACCAAAGACACCGACGGAGACAGTTTCCCTGACGTTGTAGAAAAAGACGCAGGTTCAGATCCAAACGATAAGAACTCAACACCAGATAATGTCGACACCGACAAAGACGGCTTCCCTGATAAGGTAGAAAAGGCAGAAGGAACAGATCCAAACGATCCTCAGTCAAATCCAGATACCAAAGATACCGATGGAGACGGTTTCCCTGACGTTGTAGAAAAAGACGCAGGTTCAGATCCAAACGATAAGAACTCAACACCAGACAATGTCGACACCGACAAAGACGGCTTCCCTGATAAAGAAGAAGTAGATAAGGGAACAAATCCGAAAGATCCAAACTCGAAACCAGAATCTAAACCAGTAGATCCATCAACTAAGGATACAGATGGCGATGG
>NZ_VMMV01000135.1:0-338 GCF_013277375.1 Streptococcus sp. 3613 | reverse complement strand
TACAGACGGCGATGGCTTCACAGATAAAGAAGAAGTAGATAAGGGAACAAATCCGAAAGATCCAAACTCGAAACCAGAATCTAAACCAGTAGATCCATCAACTAAGGATACAGATGGCGATGGCTTGACTGACAAGGAAGAAGTAGAAAAAGGAACAGACCCTACTAAAGCTGATACAGATGGCGATGGCTTGACTGATAAGGAAGAAGTAGAGAAAGGAACAGACCCTACTAAAGCCGATACAGATGGCGATGGCTTGACTGATAAGGAAGAAGTAGAAAAAGGAACAGACCCTACTAAAGCCGATACAGATGGCGATGGCTTGACTGATAAGGAAG
>NZ_VMMV01000134.1:0-6584 GCF_013277375.1 Streptococcus sp. 3613 | reverse complement strand
TGCCATACTCTATTATAGCATACATAACTATATACAATAAACAAAAAAGTTGAAAAATAGTCGAAAAATCCAGATGTACCAAGGGATTAAGTAAGGTCGGCGGAGAATTAAGTGATAAAGTCGGGGGTTTAGCACAAAACAAATCATTTCTCAGTTTTCAATAGCCGAGTGATTTAAAAAGACAAGCACCAAAACTGATGTTTGTCTTTATGATTTTCCTTGAAAAGGCTATTTCTAACTATTTAACATGTTTTTCTGCTTCTTTTTGGGCTTTTTCGATTGCTTTTTTGCTTTCTTGATCCCATTTGGTCTTAGCTTCTTCAAACTGTTTAGTCGTCACAGTGTCTTTTGCAGTTTCATGTACTTGTAGTTATTGCCATCACCCTTAATACCAGCCAATGAATAGCCTCTTGTAAATGGCGTTACTTTGGTTACAGATGCTGTTCCACCACTTGACATAGCTGACATAATCAGAGAATTATCAATCATCCAAGCCTGTGCTTCAGCATATTTTTCGTAACGTTTGGCTACATCTTTATTTTCACTATCTGCATCTTTAAGTATATTAGTATAGGTATCCAGACCTAGGCTAGTGATTTTTTCCTTATCTTCCTTGGCATCTAGTCCAAAAATCTTAAGGTAGAATCCATCCTCTGCATTGAAAGGATTGAGATAAGTTGATGGATCTTGATAGTCACCTACCCAGCCATCAAAGTTCAAATCATAGTCTCTATCAGCTGCTGTCGGTGCTAAGAAGGCTACATTATTAAAATCATCTGTTGAAAGTTGCTGAACGTCGATGACAATGTTATCAGCACCCAAAACTGACTCAAGGGTCTGCTTAACTGAGTTCATGCCTGTCACAGCATTTTTACTTGTCTGATCAACAGCCACATCCAAGTGAATAGGGAAAGTCACACCTTGACTTGCCAATTCTTTTTTAGCTTCCGCAAATTTTGCTTGAGCCTTTTCTTTGTTAAAATAGGCATCCTGAGCATCTGCTAAGTTTATACCTGCCCACTCTGTTCCATAGTTGACCAATTTAGAAGCAACTACTTCTCCAAAGGTCTTGTCTCCAACTTGGACAAATGTAGGAGGCACTAGGGTGTTCCGAATGGTCTTGCTAGCTGCTTCTTCCCCATTTGACTGAGCAGAATAGGCTGTGCGGTCCAAGGCAAAGTTCACCGCTTGGCGGAAGTTCTTGTTCAAAACAGCTGTCTCAGTTGACTTCTTCTGCTCATCTGTCGTTTTAGCAGTGTGATTGTAGGCCTTACGGTTAACGTTGAAATTGAAATACCAAGAAGTCTTGTCCTGCAAGCTATAGACGATATTATCCTTATATTTCTCCTTGGTCTTAGCAAAGTTAGAACTATTTGGATAAACCCCAGCGATAGAATAAGCTCCACTTTCAAAGTTACGGATGGTCAATTCTTGGTCTGAACCATCAAAATCGGCCAATTTCACATGTTCAATTGATACTTTGTCATGATCATAGTAATGCGGATTTTTCACATACTCGATTGATGATTTTGATGTGAAATCTTTTAACAAATAAGGTCCACTGTAGAGAATACTATCTGGAGATAGGGTACCAAAATCTTTCCCTTTTGAGTTTAAAAACTCTTCGTTTACTGGGAAAAGAATACTGTTGGTTGTTTTTGAGTTCCAGTAAGGTTCTGGCCGTGACAAAGTATACTCAACAGTCTGGTCGTCAATGGCCTTCACCCCAACCTTAGAAAAGTCAGAATCCGCTCCTGTAATATAATCAGTCAAGCCCTTAATCGAGTTTTGAATCAAGTCAATGGCCTGTGATTTATTATCCACTGCGTACTTGATACCTGTCACAAAATCTTGTGCCTTAACTGGGGCGTACTCTTCACCGTCAGCCGTGAACCATTTGGCACTTTTCTCAATTTGTAAGTATAAGTCAGACCGCCGCTTGAAACAGACCAGTCCTCTGCTAAAGACGGAACTAGATTTCCGTAATTGTCATTTTCAAGCAAACCATCAACTAGGTTGGTAATGATGGCTGTATTATCAGCGTAGTAGTCTAACAAGTAGTTAAATGCAGTTGGATTTCCACTAAAGGTTGATGAGTAAGTTTTTGTATCTGAACCTGATTGTCCGCAAGCAGCTAAAAGCAAGGCAAATGCAAAAGTCAGGCCTGCACTAAGGACACGCTTTTTTGTAGTCATCTTCTTTCTCCTTTATGTTAGTTTTTATAACATATGTTTATTTTACCAAAATAGTGGGAATTTGTAAAGTTAATTGAATTTCGAGAATGAAAGTTTATAAACCTTGGTTATAAAAAAACAAAGGATTTCTGCCTTTCATACAGTACTCCCTTGTTTTTATGCGATTTCAATTTTAAATTTTTCTGTAAATAATGTTTATAGTAATTCCACACAGAAAGCATCCCATGGAGCTAAGATTTGTTTTTCAAAGACTTCTTGAGCTAGGGTGTTTTCAATCAAGACAGATTTAACTGTTCCTTCTACTGCCAAGTCTTGTTTTTCATTGGACAAGTTAGCCACAACTAGGAAACGATGGTCCCCATCTTTACGGATATAGGCAAAGACCTTATCAGCCGTATCAAGCAATTCAAAGTCAGCTCGAATCAGCCAGCTGTTTTCCTTACGGATTTGAACCAGTTTTTGATAAGTATAGAAAATAGAATCTGGATTTGCCAGCGCTTCTTGAACGTTGATTGCTTGATAGTTTGGATTCACTGCTAACCAAGGTTGACCTGTTGAGAAACCAGCGTTTTTGCTTTCGTCCCATTGCATTGGAGTACGGGCATTGTCACGTCCAATGACACGGATACTGTCCATGATTTCTTCCATCGGAACACCTTTTTCAAGAGCCTCACGCGCATAGTTAAGGGATTCAATATCTTCTACTTGGTCCAGCGTTTCAAACGGATAGTTGGTCATCCCAATCTCCTCACCTTGGTAGATATAAGGAGTTCCTCTCATGAGATGAAGCAAGATAGCAAAGGCTTTGGCAGATTTTTTGCGGTATTCTTGGTCATTTCCCCAGATTGAGACGATACGAGGGAGGTCATGATTATTCCAGAAGAGGGAATTCCAGCCATCCTCAACTCCTAATTCTGTCTGCCATTTGTTGAAAATCTCTTTTAATTTAGCAATATTCAGTTCTTTTTGATAGTGCCATTTAGGCTGACCTTCCTGATACTGAAGACCGATATGTTCAAACTGGAAGACCATAGACAATTCTTGCCCCTTTGGATCAGAGTAGAGCTTGGCAATCTCTGGCGTTGCTCCCCAAGTCTCCCCTACTGTTAAGAGATTCTTATCTCCAAAGGTAGCCTGATTCATCTCCTTGAGATAGGGATGGAGCATCGGACCATTATTGACTACTTTCTCGTCAGGAATTTTCCCAATCATGTCAATAACATCCATACGGAAACCGCCAATGCCTTTATCAATCCAGAAGTTCATCATCTCATAAATTTTCTGGCGAAGTTTTTCATTTTCCCAATTGAGATCAGGCTGTTTCTTACTGAAAAAGTGGAGATAGTATTGACCTGACTTTTCATCGTATTCCCAAGCAGATCCGCTAAAGATAGAATCTAGGTCGTTGGGTTCATCCCGCCAGACATAGTAGTCTCGCTCAGGGCTGTCAGGATTTTCACAGGCCTCGACAAACCATGCATGTTCATCTGAGGTATGATTGACCACCAAGTCCATGATGATACGAATATCACGCTTCTTAGCTTCCTCGATTAGTTGGTCCATATCCTCCATGGTTCCGAAAATAGCTGCAATCGCTTGATAATCAGCAATATCGTAGCCATTATCATCCATAGGGCTGTCATAAACGGGAGAAAGCCAAATCGCTGTAATCCCTAGCTTGGCTAGATAGTCTAACTTACTGGTAATTCCTGGCAAATCGCCAATTCCATCTCCGTTGCTGTCCATGAAACTCTTTGGATAAACTTGATAAACTACGGCATTGTGCCACCATTTTTCTTGCATCTTCTTACCTCATTATTTTAATAATCTATAGTCTATGATAGCGCTTTTCAGATTTTTATGCAAGCGTTCGCCTAATCTTTTTGATTCCTTTTTTAACTCCGTAGTTTCCTAACTTCCAATTTTTTATTATAATAGAGGTCAGAGGTAAAAAAATGAAAAAACAAGCTTTTAGTTCTGAACGATATTTGAATTTACAACGCGACCATATTTTGGAACGCATTAACCAATTTGACGGCAAACTCTACTTAGAATTTGGCGGTAAAATGTTAGAAGATTTCCACGCTGCTCGTGTCCTTCCTGGTTATGAACCTGACAACAAAATCAAGCTCTTGCAAGAATTGAAAGAGCAGGTTGAGGTTGTGATTGCCATTAATGCTAGCAACATTGAACATTCCAAAGCACGTGGCGACTTAGGCATTTCTTATGACCAAGAAGTTCTTCGTTTGATTGACAAATTCAATGAATTAGGGATTTTTGTCGGCTCCGTTGTCATTACACAATACGCTGGCCAACCCGCTGCAGATGCCTTCCGCAACCAACTTGAGAAAAACGGAATTGATTCTTATCTTCATTATCCAATCAAAGGATATCCGACGGATATGGATCACATCATTTCCCCAGAAGGCATGGGCAAAAACGACTACATCAAAACCAGTCGCAACTTGATTGTCGTAACCGCTCCTGGACCCGGTTCTGGAAAATTGGCAACGTGTATGTCCAATATGTACCACGACCAAATCAATGGCATCAAGTCTGGCTACGCTAAATTTGAAACCTTCCCTGTTTGGAATCTTCCCCTTCATCACCCAGTTAACTTGGCTTATGAAGCTGCCACAGCTGACCTTGATGATGTCAACATGATTGACCCCTTCCATCTTCAAACCTATGGAGAAACCACTGTCAACTACAACCGTGATATCGAAATCTTCCCAGTGCTCAAGCGCATGTTGGAACGTATTCTCGGAAAATCACCATACGCTTCACCGACAGATATGGGTGTCAACATGGTTGGTTTCGCTATTACAGATGACGAGGCTGCTGTCGAAGCTTCTAAACAAGAAATCATCCGCCGTTACTATCAAACAGTTCTTGACTTCAAAGCTGAAAAAGTTGGCGAAGCTGCCGTCAAGAAAATTGAGTTGCTCATGAACGACCTCGGTATCACACCTGCAGACCGTAAGGTTGCTGTCGTTGCGCGCCAAAAAGCAGAAGAAACTGGTGGACCAGCCCTAGCCTTTGAATTGCCAAATGGGGAAATCGTCACTGGTAAGAACTCAGAACTCTTTGGCCCTACAGCCGCTGCCTTGATCAACGCCATCAAAAAATCAGCTGACATCGCTAAAGAAGTAAAACTAATCGAGCCTGAAGTTGTTAAGCCAATCCAAGGTCTTAAAATCGATCATCTCGGTAGCCACAATCCACGCCTTCATTCAAATGAAATCCTGATTGCACTTGCTATCACAGCTACAGAAAATCCTGATGCTGCCCGCGCTATGGAAGAACTCGGCAACCTCAAAGGAAGCGAAGCCCACTCAACCATCATCTTGACTGATGAAGACAAGAATGTCCTTCGTAAACTGGGTATCAACGTAACCTTTGACCCATACTACCAATACGACCGCTTATATCGTAAGTAAAGATTTCAACCTCTCCAGCCTCGGAGAGGTTTTCTCTCTGTCTCAGGAGCCAGCTTTATGTTATAATGAAAGAATAAAACTGAAAGGATTGACCATGTCAAAAGAAGTTATTGTTGAAAGTTTTGAACTTGACCACACTATTGTTAAAGCACCCTATGTTCGCTTGATCGGGGAAGAAACAGGACCCAAAGGAGACATCATCTCCAATTATGACATTCGCTTAGTGCAACCAAACGAAGACTCTATCCCTACCGCTGGCCTTCACACTATCGAGCACCTCTTGGCTAAACTCATCCGTACCCGCATTGACGGTATGATTGACTGTTCACCATTTGGTTGCCGCACAGGTTTCCACATGATTATGTGGGGGCGTCACACCAGTGCTGAAATCGCAGCTGTTATCAAGGATTCGCTCAAGGAAATCGCTGAAACTACTACTTGGGAAGACGTCCCTGGAACAACCATCGAATCTTGCGGAAACTACAAGGATCACAGCCTCTTCTCTGCTAAAGAATGGGCAAAACTCATCCTAGAACAAGGGATTTCAGATGATGCCTTTGAGCGTCATGTAATTTAAACACAAAAAGGAACCAGTTTTTCAGCTGGCTCCTTCTTTTTTATGCTCAAAATTCTGTCTTAGGCTTTTTCACGAATGACCAAAACACCATCTTCCATGTCAGCTTCTAGGTGTTTAGCATCAAGGTTATCCAAGTGGAAGTCTGTGACTTTGTCACGGATTTGTTGTTCAACCACACGACGGAGTGGACGAACACCCATAACTTCATCGTAGCCTTCCTCAGTCATGTATTCTTTAGCAGCTTCGCTCACTGCCAAGTCAATGTCTTTCTTAGAAAGCGTCTTGTTAACTTCAACCAACATAAGGTCTACAATCTTAGAAAGATCTTCTTTGCTCAAGTGTGATACTCAATTATTTTCAAAAAGCAACCTT
>NZ_VMMV01000133.1:0-4423 GCF_013277375.1 Streptococcus sp. 3613 | reverse complement strand
GGGGTGAATAATTGGGGTTAACGGTTATTTATACATATCTATTTTTTCAAATCTTCAGTCATATGTTCACCTGTGACCTAGGCTTTACGAGTGCCTTGCTCTACCAACTGAGATAAATCGGCGATTACACTTACAGTATAGCACTCTGAGAATAGATGTCAAGGAATTTTCATCTCTATTAGAAAAAGCCTGTCCTAAGACAAGGCTTTGAGTTTCTTCATCTTAGGATCCAGCACTTTCATAAGAATCCAAGCCCCTGTCCCATAGTTTCAAGGAAATACCAAAAAAGACAAGGGAAATCAAAATCAAACCTCCAATGTTAAAGAGTACATCCTTGTCCTGCAAAAAATAGCTAGCAGGATAGTAGGCCGTAAAGGCAAAAGGCACGATAAAGCTAATCAACCAACGAAGAAGAGAATTGTAAATCGAAATCGGATACTTTGCAAAATCATTAAACATATAGAAAATGTAAATCATAGCCCCTGACTGCTTGGTCCAAAAAGCGATGCTGGCTGTCGCGATTTTAAGAGAAGTATAAATCAAGGTCGCAAAAGGAATACAGACTAGGAAAAGCAGGAATTTTGGAAGAGTCCAAGCAATGCTGGTCATGGTTGTTCCCAATAAAATACCACCGACCAAGAGTTCGCCTAAGGCATCAATCTGAAAGGTCTCAACCAAGATGTGAAAGAGAGGATTGATAGGACGAGTCAGATACTTATCAAATTCTCCTTTTCGCACCAAGCGTTGCCCCAGTGCCCAGAGATTGTCAAAAAAGAGATGGTCCAAGCCCTTAGGAATCAAGGAAAAACCATAGATAAAGGCAATTTCTTGAAAAGTCCAACCTTCTAGGGATGGGATGTGTTGAAAGATGACATTGAGAAATAAGAGATTCAGGCCTTGAGTCAGAAAGACTCCCAAGACACCAACCACAAAATCCACCTTGTATTCCATGATTTGCTTGATGTATTGTCTGATAAAAATCAGATGCATGCGTTGATATTTTTTCATACTAACCTCCTTGAATGGTGATAAAGGACTGGACTCGTTTCCAAATCAACTGAGACAAGCCCACCATCACTAAGAGCCAGAAAAACTGCAAAGCGAGTGCCTGAAGCATCTGATTAGCATCGTATTTCCCAACAATAATCATGACTGGGGTATAAATCAAGGATGAAAAAGGCAGGAAGGACAGAATATCTGCAACAACCTTTGGAAAGAAAGCCAAGGGAATCAAACTTCCAGACATAAAGGCCACTATGGAAGTCTTGAGTAGATTGGAACCCCAAAGATTTTTAAACACAAAGGCTGAAAATCCAAAGCAAATATTAAAGAAAAAGTTAATCAGATAAGCCAAAGTTAGGCTAAAGAGATAAAGGACAGTTAATCCCAGCACTTCTACAATCCCTTGCCCAGATAAGATTTTCATCAAAACAATGACACTTAAAAATGGAAGGCCAACGCTGATAAAAATCAACCACTTGGAACCAAGCTCGGTGAAAAGATAGGAGGCCGCAAAATGCACTGGTCGCAACAAACGCATGATAATGGAGCCATCCTTGACCTCCTCCCCAATCATAAAGGACGAATCGGATCTAGTCAGAAGATTGGTCACAAAACTCATGATGATGTAGAGGGTGATATCCGCCATACTGAAGCCCTGAATCAAAGACTCTTGCGAAGAATCAAAGACAGCCTTCCAGAGATAAAAGGCCACAAAAGCCCCCATGACATCGCCAATCCGATAGAGAATAAAGTTGACTCGGTAAGTAATCAACTCCTGAACCCCTGCATTGACAAAGGGTTTATAACGTCTCCACAATTTGATCATCCTAGAGCTCCTTTCGGTAGAAGCGACGGATAATATCCTCAATATCCGTATCCACCATCTTCAAATCGCGGATTTCAAAATCAGACAGGGTTTGCTTGATAATGTCAGCTGACTGGTAGCGAGAACTATCAAATTCAATGTTGAGGCTGTTTCCTTGTCTATCAATGGTCATATCAGACAGACCTTCATAGTGAGAGACGAGATGACTTTGACCTGGTAGCAGTTCAAAAGAGAGAGTCTTCATCTTACCAAAGGTATCCTTGAGTTGGCTCACCGTTCCATCAAAAATCTCTTTCCCCTTGTCAATCATGAAAATCCGATCACAAAGTTGCTCAATATCACTCAAATCGTGAGTGGTCAAAAGAATGGTAGTTTCTTCCTCTTGATTGATCTGAGTAATTGCCCGACGAATATTATCCTTAACCGAAACGTCCAAACCAATGGTCGGCTCATCTAAAAAAAGAACCTTGGGATTGTGGAGCAAGGAGGCCGCAATATCCGCCCGCATCCGTTGTCCCAGTGAAAGAGTCCGCACGGGATCCTTGATAAAGTCCTTCAAATCCAAGACTTCATTCAAAAAGTCCATACGCTTATGAAAGAGCGAGTCTGGCACATCATAAATCTCTTTTAAGACAGTGTAGGTCTCTTGCAGAGCCAAATCCCACCATAGCTGGGTGCGTTGTCCAAAGACTACGCCAATATCTTTGACATAATCTTGCCGATTGTCCTGGGGAATCTTGCCGTTAATCCGACAAAAACCAGATGTTGGTTTCAAAATTCCTGTCAGCATTTTAATGGTTGTCGACTTCCCAGCACCATTTGCCCCGATAAATCCTAAAATCTGCCCTTTTGGAACCTCAAAGGTCAAATCCTTGACCGCTTCAAAGGTCTGCTTTTCAGGATGAATAAAGGAGCGCAAAGCCCCCTTCAAGCCCGGTTCCTTAACAATCTTCACAAAATGTTTCTGAAGATGTTCCACTTCTATCATTGCCATATCTATCTCCCTATCATAAGGAATAGCAACATTGTGTTTTTAACTACAAATATTCTAAATCCTTACTTTCTACACCTTCTACATTTTATTACTACAGAAGGCTTTATACCAACCTATTATAGTCCAATAAAAAACAGAATGCAAGCGTTTGCCTATGGATTGTGAAATTAGGATTTCTCTCATAAAATAATACTTTTAATCAAAAATTCAGTTGAATAGTTTAAATTACCAACCTACTCATCTTCTCACCAGAGGGCGGTATTAACTTTGATCATAAAATCGGATACTCCCTCTATCCAGAAAATATGCTCAGAATGATTGTCTCTAAACAATACCTGCTCTTTTACCTCATTCATGAAAAAGAAGTCCATACCCTGAGAATTATCAACTCACGCACCGACTACCTAAACCAACTCGACCACCTCTTTCGTACATGTAGGAAACTATTTTCCTCACAAATAATCTCATTATAAAATCCAATAAATTTTTTTAGCTCACTTGAATATTTTCTTTGTATCGTTTTATCAGCTTCAATCTGATTTAGACTTGTTACCTTGGAACGACTTGAAATAACCTTTGTAAAATAACACTTAAGACTTTCATCATCTCGTATAAATTTTTCAATAGTGATATAAAAAGCTTTCATATTCTGTTTGTAATCAGATATTAATTGATTAATTTTATCATTCTGATGAAGATTCGATACCATAATATATAGCGGATTGAAATAAGATGAGAACAAATTGATTGGAAAAGTAAAATTAATTTCTATAAATGTTTTAGCAATTGTTTCATACTATTTTAGATTCAGTCTACTATACATAAACTAACCTCCTCATTATTAGCAAGGCTTCTACTGATTATAACCTAATTCTTAGACTACTTCAAGACTAACTGTCCAATAATAATCTACAGATAAATCATCCACTCTTAATCAAATTTTATTCAATCCATCTACTCATTCCCAAAAGGTTGCTGTATAATGCAAGACATTTTTCTTACAGCTTTTACTTTTCCTTACCCTCAATTTAGTGAGCTAATAAATTATTCTTCTTCAAAAGGTTGAGATTTATCTAGTAACTCTAAAACATTAATGGTAGGTAGCAACATTGCTTCACTGCTATCAATTGCCGAAACTATTGAAACAATAGAACGTAAATAAGGATAAAGAATAGCAGTACCATTTACGTATAGAATATCGGTGATATTTTCATCTATATTTATTTCAAAATATCCTATTACAGTTACAGATATTTTTTTCATGGCATCTTTGTCAACTAAAGAAACACTAAGTTTTACGGCTCCATGACTATAATCATCTGTATGACCAACCTTAACTATGGGATATAATATATCGAAGGTAAATGTGAACAAATTGATTAGGGAATTTAAACCAACTTCTAACAATGTGTTATACTCAATGAAAATCAAAGAGCAAACTAGGAAACTAGCCGCAGGTTGCTCAAANNACGAAGTCAGTAACCATACTCACGGCAAGGCGACGTTGACGTGGTTTGAAGAGATTTTCGAAGAGTATTAGAAAGCTCGATGGACTATTCCAGATTTATTCCACTAGATTTTGAAGTCATAACCACCCGTGA
>NZ_VMMV01000132.1:364-644 GCF_013277375.1 Streptococcus sp. 3613 | reverse complement strand
TCGATCCCGTTAACTCCCAAAGGTCCCGTAGTGTAGCGGTTATCACGTCGCCCTGTCACGGCGAAGATCGCGGGTTCGATTCCCGTCGGGACCGTTTAAGGTAACGCAAGTTATTTTAGACTCGTTAGCTCAGTTGGTAGAGCAATTGACTTTTAATCAATGGGTCACTGGTTCGAGCCCAGTACGGGTCATATATGCGGGTTTGGCGGAATTGGCAGACGCACCAGATTTAGGATCTGGCGCTTAACGGCGTGGGGGTTCAAGTCCCTTAACCCGCATT
>NZ_VMMV01000132.1:0-343 GCF_013277375.1 Streptococcus sp. 3613 | reverse complement strand
AGTGCGAACGTAGTTCAGTGGTAGAACACCACCTTGCCAAGGTGGGGGTCGCGGGTTCGAATCCCGTCGTTCGCTTAGAGAGGCCGGGGTGGCGGAACTGGCAGACGCACAGGACTTAAAATCCTGCGATTGGTAACGATCGTACCGGTTCGATTCCGGTCTTCGGCATAAACTAATGAGCACCCTTAGCTCAACTGGATAGAGTACCTGACTACGAATCAGGCGGTTAGAGGTTCGACTCCTCTAGGGTGCATTTTTCTATTTAACTCGGGAAGTAGCTCAGCTTGGTAGAGTACTTGGTTTGGGACCAAGGTGTCGCAGGTTCGAATCCTGTCTTCCCGAT
>NZ_VMMV01000131.1:0-787 GCF_013277375.1 Streptococcus sp. 3613 | reverse complement strand
GGCAAGTCTCACAAGCTTATCCAGATGACTATATTTTACTTGTCATGGATAATGCTATATGGCATAAATCAAGTACCTTAGAGATTCCAAGTAATATTGAGTTGGCTTTTATCCCACCTTATACACCAGAAATGAACCCTATTGAACAAGTCTGGAAAGAAATTCGAAAACGAGGTTTCAAAAATAAGGCTTTCCAAACATTGGAAGCCGTCATTGATAAGCTTCAAGAAGTTATTCAAGGACTGGAAAAAAGCGTTTTAAAGTCCACTGTCAGCAGACAATGGACAAGGTTGCTTTTTGAAAATAATTGAGTATAAAGGAATCTTTCGGTTTTTGACGACTCGCTTTTTCCTCTCTAAGTGTCCTTGTTCACGTAAGTTCTTTTCCCACGTGAAGAGAGTTCTGACGCCAACATCAAAAACCTTGGCTGCCTCGACATGGCTGTGCCCCTCTTTGATGTAATCTAATGCTCGCTGTTTAAAATCTGTACTAAAGGAAAGAAAACAAAGAAACGAGCCTGTGTCGAACTCAATCTTTCTGAAAGACAAATCAATGCCCTTCAACTACACTATTCTAACGCAAAATTGGAAGCCACGTAACCGCCCAATAACGAAGTATATTGAAAAATCTCCAGACTAGAGAACTCACGGATAGTTCCTAATCTGGAGATTTCTTATTTGCACTTTTCTTGTACAACTTTATTCCATGGTAAATAAGCCTCTAAAACCTCTTTGTTTACGAGAGTTTCCTCGTTTGGAAGACATTCTAGAAGATAGGATAGATATTT